>NZ_JAKKDO010000001.1:0-136917 GCF_021728735.1 Pseudonocardia sp. WMMC193
TCGCCGTCCGGCAGATCACCAATCAGACCGCCCAGATCGTCGGCTTCGTCGGGGGCGGAGCGCTCCTTGCCCTCATCGATGCGCGCGTCGCGCTGTTGGTCAACGCCCTGACCTTCGCGGTGTCCGCGGGACTCCTCTGGGCACTGGTCAGGCCCCGGCCCGCGCCTGTGAGCGAGCAGGAGGATGCGGGGGAGGGCTGGACCACGAAGATCCGTGAAGGCCTGCACGTCGTGTTCGGTGATCGTGCACTTCGGACGCTAGTCATTGTCATCTGGCTGGGCGCTTGCTACATCGCTCCCGAAGGGCTCGCAGTCCCCATCGCCAGCATGTACGACGCCGGGCCGCTCGCGCTCGGGCTGCTCATGGCCTCAATCCCTGCAGGCAGCGTTCTCGGAGCCTTCGCCTCCACCCGCTGGATCTCTCCTGAGCGCCGGGAGCGTGCCATCGTCCCCTGTGCTGTCGTCGCAGGAATCCCTCTGATCTTCACCGCCCTCGCCCCGAACATCTGGGTTGCGATCCCGCTGTGGGTGGTGACCGGAGGGTTCTTCGCCGCGAGTCTGGTGCAGGCCCAGGCGAGCTTCGTACGCGCTGCTCCTGCCGCGGTTCGCGGCCGCGCGACCGGGCTCGCGGCATCAGGACTGGTCGCTGCACAGGGCGTCGGGGTTCTCGTCGGCGGCCTGGTCGCCGAGGAGCTCTCGCCCACGGTCGCCGTGTCCGTCGTCGGGGCAGGAACCGTCCTCGGGCTGCTCGTGGTCGCGATGAGCCGCGGGGGCCGCGCACTTCGTCGCGAGGCGACCGAGGACGACTCCCGATGAGGCAGGTCAGGGACTATCGCGGGCGCCGATCATTCGCGTGCTTGCTTCACCACCTCCTCGCGGATGAGCCGTGTCAAGAACCTGTTGAGCTCGATCTGCTGGTCCGGGCTCATGCCCGCGTCCGGGGCGTGGGAGATGTGCGAGACCTTGGCCTGCCGCATGGCTTCCCGCAGCTCCAGCCTTGAGTCGACCAGAGCGACAACGTCGGGCTCGTCCCGGAGGAGGTACGCGACCGGGACCTGGAAGACGCCCGCCAGGGCTTCCAGAACGCGGATCGTCGGGTTGTCCTTGACCCCGCGGCGCAGCTCCGAGAGGTGGCTCTCAGACACCTCGGCGCCGGCCTCGCGGATCAGCGCGACAGCCTGCTTGACGGTGAGCTTGCGCCCGTCCTCCGCACGGACCATCTCGAACAGATGGCTGATCTTCGCGCTCAACGTCCGCTGATGCGGAGCGTTGCCGTCCAACATCTTCTGCGCCCTCCTGATCGGCTTCGCCACCCCCGGAACGACCCTGCGAGTCCTCTGCTCCTGGATGGATGCCGGCGTCATCTCTGTTTCACCGCGACGCGGCACATGACGCTGTAGTTGGAGCCGCCAGCTGTGTCCTCAGAGATGACCTCGCCGTCGGCGATGACCCGACATCTGATCTCGTCCTCGAGCCAGTGCCGTGTCGCGTTCACCTGGACGAGAGAGGTGCCGTCCTCGGTGGGGGCAGGCAGCATGACCGTCTTTCGCCATGGCAGCGAGACATCGGGATAGTCGAACACCCCCAGGTCGTCGCTGCGCTCGCGGGTGCTGACCTCGACTGCGGTGCTCGGCCCGGTCACTTCATAGGTGACCGAGTTGGCTGACGTCTCGGCGATGGGCGTGCCACCGGAGGTCATCTTCGGTGCTGTGAGTGCCGGGATGACCAGCCAAATCAACACCACGAGCACGCAGATCGCCCCGACAGTCCACCCGGCCACATTCACGAGGCGCTGGTTCACGGTGGTGATTATCAGACGGCTTGGGACATCTGATCTGGTAATCCACCCGATCCGGCATTTGGGAGGCTCCAGTTCGCCTGGGAGCTCGCCGCCGCGCGCCGTTGTAGCCCTGACGCCCGACGCAACAATCTCTGTATGCAGCAGCCAGATCATCCCCGCTCAGTCCCCGCCGTAGGCTCCCGCTGGGGCAGGCCCGCGTCGGGGCGAGCCTGGTAGAAGGGGGCGAGCACGAGTATGGGGTCGATCCACGAGGTGATCGAGGCGCTGCGGCAGGAGCCGACGAACTCCGAGCGCGGCACCAAGTTCGAGCAGCTCATGGTGCGCTACTTCCAGCTCGACCCGCTGCTCTCCCAGCAGTACGACGAGGTGTCGCGCTGGATCGACTGGCCTGGGCGCGACGGCAAGGCAGACACCGGGATCGACCTCGTCGCCCGGGCCCGAGACACGGGCGAGTACACGGCAGTGCAGTGCAAGTTCTACGAGCCGACCACAACGCTGGCCAAGAGCGACATCGACTCGTTCTTCACCGCGTCCGGGAAGAAGCCGTTCACCAACCGCATCATCATCTCCACCACCGACAAGTGGGGGAAGAACGCCGAGGACGCCCTCGAGGACCAGACCCTGCCGGTACAGCGCATCGGACTCGCCGAGATCGCCGACTCCCCCGTCGACTGGGACATCGCCTGGCCCGCGGAAGGCCTGACGATCGAGCTGTCCGAGGCCCGACGGCACGAGCCCCGCGAGCACCAGAAGCAGGCCATCGACAGGGTCTTCGCCGGCTTCGCAGCCGGCCACGACCGCGGCAAGCTGATCATGGCGTGCGGCACCGGGAAGACCTTCACCGCGCTGAAGATCGCCGAACGCGCCGCCGCCGAGAACGGCGGCTCCGCGCGGATCCTGTTCGCGGTCCCATCCATCTCACTGCTCTCGCAGACCCTGCGCGAGTGGACTGCTCAAACCCAGCTCGACCTGCGCGCCTTCGCTGTCTGCTCCGACACCAAGGTCTCCCGCGCCGCCGAGGACATCGACACCCACGACGTCGCCATCCCGGTCACCACCAGCCCGGAGCGACTCACCCAGGAGATGGCGCACCGCAAGCGGGCCAAGGGTCTCACCGTGGTGTTCACGACCTACCAGTCCCTGCCCGTCGTGTCCGGCGCGCAGAAGCAGGGCGTGGACCCGTTCGACCTGGTCATCTGCGACGAGGCCCACCGCACGACCGGGGTCACTGTGGCCGGGGCGGACGAGTCCAACTTCGTCCGCGTCCACGACGCCGACTTCCTGCGTGCCACCCGCCGGCTCTACATGACCGCCACTCCGCGGATCTTCGACGAGAACGTGAAGGCCAAGGCAGACGAGGTCTCCGCGGAGCTTGCCTCAATGGACGATGAGGCCGTCTACGGCCCGGAGTTCCACCGGCTGTCCTTCGGCGAGGCGGTCGAGCGAGGCCTGCTCACCGACTACAAGGTCCTCGTCCTCACCGTCGACGAGGAGCTGGTCGCGGCGCCCCTGCAGGCTCAGTTCGCCGGCAGCGGCGGGGAGCTGCGTCTCGACGACGCTACAAAGATCGTCGGTTGCTGGAACGGGCTCGCGAAACGGGCCGGGCGCGCCCCCGACGGCAGCGGCTTCCCGACCGGGGCTCTCCCGATGCGTCGAGCGGTTGCCTTCGCCCAGGACATCGCTTCCTCGAAGAAGGTCGCTGAGCTGTTCCCCCGTGTCGTCGACGCCTACCGTGACTTGCTCGCCGAGTCCGAGAATGACGGCAGCGAGGTCAACACGACCAACGTCGACCTCTCCTGCGAGGTCGACCACGTCGACGGCACCTTCAACGCCCTGAAACGCAACGAGAAGCTGCGCTGGCTCAAGGCGCCTGTCCCCGAGGGCGAGTGCCGGATCCTGACCAACGCACGATGCCTGTCAGAAGGCGTCGATGTCCCAGCCCTGGACGCTGTGCTCTTCCTGCACCCGCGCTCCAGCGTCGTCGATGTGGTCCAGTCCGTCGGCCGGGTCATGCGCAAGTCCAAGGACAAGGACTACGGCTACATCATCCTTCCTGTCGCAGTCCCTGCGGGCGTCTCTCCATCCCAGGCGCTCTCGGACAATCGGCGGTTCAAGGTGGTCTGGCAGGTACTCAACGCGCTGCGTGCCCATGACGACCGCTTCAACGCCATGGTCAACTCCATCGCGCTGAACGCCACCCAGCCAGGCGCTGAGAAGGGGCAAGGAAGCGACGTCATCCTCGGAGGCCACATCGGGGCCACCAGCGATGCCACCGAGACCCTCGCAAGCCAGGATTCCACCAACGCCACGCAGGCAACAGATCCCGTAGACGCTGGGGCCCAACTCGCTACACAGATGGCGCTGTTCTCGCTCTCGGAATGGCAAGAGGCGATCTTCGCTCGGATCGTCGACAAAGTCGGCAGCCGCACCTATTGGGAAGACTGGGCCCGAGACGTCGCCGACATCGCCTCCGCCCTGATCACCCGCATCAGCGCTTTGCTCGACGGCGCCGATCACAACGTCGCGACCGGCTTCGAACAGTTCCTCCAGGGCCTGAGGGATAACCTCAACGACTCCATCACCCCGGCCGACGCAATCAGCATGCTGGCCCAGCACCTCATCACCAAGCCAGTCTTTGACGCGTTGTTCGCCAGCCACGAGTTCGCGGCCCACAACCCCGTCTCGCAGGTCATGGAGTCCATGCTCGCCCGGCTCGGGGACGCAGGCCTCGGCGCGGAGACCGCCCACCTGGAAGGCTTCTACAACTCGGTTCGGATCCGCGCAGCTGAGGTCACGAGCCTGGAAGGAAAACAACAGGTCATCGCAGATCTGTACGACAGGTTCTTCACCATCGGTTTCGCCCGACAGGCCGCTGCGCTGGGAATCGTTTACACCCCCGTCGAGATCGTCGACTTCATCCTCCGCTCAGCCGAAGATGTTCTTCGTCATCATTTTGGATACGGGCTGACAGACGAAGGGGTCCACATCCTCGACGGGTTCACGGGAACCGGGACGTTTCTCACGCGCCTCATGCAATCCGGCTTCATCCAGCCAGCAGACCTGATTCGCAAGTACAGCCATGAGCTGCACGCAAACGAAATCATGTTGCTGGCCTACTATATTGCTGCCGTCAACATTGAAACTACTTTCAGTGAGGCTGTTGCCGGAGCTGCTGGCGAGAAGCGGTCATATGAGCCGTTCCCTGGCCTGGTCCTCACAGATACATTCCAGTCCTGGGAGGAAGACGACCGCACGGACCTGAACGTCTTCCCTGAGAACAACGAGCGCCTCGATCGCCTCAAGGCCCTGGATATTCAGGTCATCGTCGGTAACCCGCCGTGGTCGGTCGGTCAAGAGTCGGCAAATGACAACAATCAGAATCAGAAGTATCCTGGCCTCGATGCAGCAATTCGCGAGACCTATGCCGAACGATCCACTGCACGTAGCCAGCGCACACTCTACGACTCCTATATTCGAGCCATCAAGTGGGCCAGTCTCCGAATAAAAGAACGCGGCATCATTGCCTATGTCACCAACGGGGGGTGGCTGGAGTCCAACACCGCCGACGGTATGCGGCTTAGTCTCGCCGACGAATTCAGTGACATCTACGTCTACAACCTGAGAGGAAATCGCCGCGCCGGCGGCGCCGAGGGACGGCCGATCTGGGAGGCCTTCGCCAGAAACCGAGGAGGATCGATCGCAACTGTCGCGATCGTCGTGCTCGTCCGCGACCCCGACCGGCCAGGCCCAGCGCGCATTCACTACAAGCAAGTCGGTGATTTCACTACGTCAGCAGAGAAGGTTGAGGAACTCAAGGCCGCCTTAAGCGTCATGTCGATGGAGCCCGAGCTCATCGTTCCCAACGCGAATGGAGACTGGGCGAACCAGCGAAACGACGAGTTCGGTCGTTGGCCTGCGCTCGGTAGCAAGACTGGCGGCCTGCGCGTGTTCTCGAACTACTCCCTCGGACTGGCTACCGGTAGAGACGCTTGGTGCTACAACTTCTCCCGGACCGAGCTCACATCCAACGTGCAGCGCACCATCGACTTCTACAACAGCCAAGCCGAGGACTTCTCGACCTGGTGTGAGGAGCACGGCGTTACGGACCGGAAGGGGTCAGTCGACGAGTTCGTCCACACCGATTCCACTAAAATCAACTGGAACCGGAACGCTAGACAGGATCTGGCTCGGGGAGTACGTTATGAGTTTGATCCTGACGCAGTCATTCTGGGATCCTATCGCCCGTTCACTCCACAGGTCACGTATTTCCATCGTGACTTGAATGCTATGCTCTACCAGTTGCCTTCAATGTTCCCGACCCGGCATCATGCGAATATCGGCATCGTGCTGACGGGGCCCGCATCCCACTACGCCTTCACGCCATTCATGACCGACTTGTTGCCGAACCTGCACATGCTGGACACTGCGCAGTTCTTCCCCCGCTGGACCTTCAAGAAGGTAGAACACGATGAGGGTGCGCTCGACCTCGACCTCGACGCGCAGACTGTTGACGAATACGGCTATGTCCGCGTCGACAACATTACTGATGAGATCCAAGGCTTGTATACGCGCGAGATCGGCCTGGTCAACAAGGACGACATCTTCTACTACATTTACGGCCTGCTGCACGCTCCCAGCTATCGCCTGACCTATGGGGCAGACCTACGAAAAATCCTGCCACGAATCCCTGTTCCCTCGTCCGTCGAGCGGTTCGATACCCTCTCTCGTGCGGGTCGAGCACTTGCCGATCTCCATGTGAACTACGAGTCAGTCGATCCCTATCCTCTTGACATCCAATTGAAGCCCGGCGTCGATCCGAATGATAGAGAAACGTGGCGACTGACGAAGCTCAAGTGGAAGAAGAAGGATGACTTCTCGGCGATAACCTACAACTCCGTAGTTACTATTGCAGGTATCCCAGCGGAGGCAGAGCGTTATCATCTGGGCCCACGAAGCGCCCTCGGCTGGATCATCGATCGCTATCAGCGGCGTAAGCCCGACAAGGCTTCGGGCATCGTCAACGATCCCAACGATTGGTGCGACGAGCACAACGACCCTCGCTCCATCGTGTCGCTCATCCAGCGGGTCACCACCGTAGCGGTGGAAACGATGAAGATCGTGGACGGGCTCGACGACCAGAACGGCTAGGTCGGTCGTCGACGTAACGTCATGACTCACCTCCGCGAATTGATCAGTGTGGGTGGGCGGAAGCGTGCCGCTCCTCAGCGGCGAGCAAGGCAGGGTGCGGCACGGCCGACCTTCAACCATGCGGCTGCGTGGGCCACGCTGGACCAGCTCGAGGGCAGCATCACTACCCTCGACCCGGCAAGGGCTCGTCTCGGCCGTCGCCAGATCGCGAAGCTGAGGCACGACGTCCAGGCACTTCTCGCAGGTCTCGAGTCCCTCGACGAGTCAGAGCGGTACAGGTCTCAGTGGGTGTGGATCGAACGCCGAGTCATGCAAGCGCAGATCGATGTCGAGGCTCTCATCGGCGCCGCTCGGGTCGCGACGCCAGCTCAGCACGAGCTGATCCCTGGAGAAGAGCCAGCTCGGCTCAGAGCTAGAGCCGAGCGGGCTGAGGCGAAGGCGGCCGCCCGGCTGCGGCAGCCCGAACCGGCGCAGGCACAGCTACCAGCAGCGCGTCGTATGGGCAACAGCGTGTGGCCCGTGAGCGGAGGTCTGCCGAGCCTGGGCCGCCGATCGTGAGTACGCCTGAGCGGCCCCAACCGAAGGCCGCGGATCAGCTCAGGCCGAGCTTCCTGCTGCAGGCGGGCCAAGCGCTGTAGCCGCCGCGATCGTCGCGTAGCTTCTCGGCGATGGCGATCTGCTGCTCACGCGAGGCTTCTGCGGCGGAAGGAGCGTAGGCGTCGCCTCCGTACGCTTTCCACGTCGAAGAATCAAATTGCAGGCCACCACTTATCTGGACATCTCCTACGCCACGACGAGGAAGCTGCAGGTCAGACGACGACGGTTCATGATCTAGTTCGCGGTCATGCGAGTGGTGAAATGCGAACCGGAGCGGCCAGGAGAGCCGACGGTGGCTGTGGTCGACGACTGCGAGGTGCCGGTGGCAGAGGTGTCGGCGTTCCTGTCGTCGTTGGCGGTGCGGGAGTACTCGCCGAACACAGTCCGGGCCTACGCCTACGACCTGATGAAGCTGCTGCAGTTCCTCGACGAGCGTGGCGAGCCGGTCAGTGGGTTCTCCCCGATGCTGGCCACGGAGTTCCTGGGCTGGCTGCGGGTTCAGTCCTCGGCCGGGCGGGCGCAGCGCAGCCAGCTCGGTTTGGTCAGCGGGGACGGGCGTCGGTTGTCGGCGCGCACCTGCAACCGGGTGCTGGCTGCGGTGTCGTCGTTCTACGAGTTCCTGATCAGCTGCGGCGGCTACACGCAGGTGGAGAACCCGATCCTGCGCGAGGCCGACCAGGCCTCGTCCCGCGTGCTGGGCCGGCATCGGCCACCGCTGTTGACCAGCGCCGATCAGCGCCCGGTCCGCCGGATCTTGCGGGTCCGCACCGTCGACACGCTGCCGCGCCCGATCCCGGACGAGACCTATCTGGCGCTGCTGGGGCAGCTGGACAAGCTGCGCGACCGGGCGCTGCTTGAGCTCATGCACGAGGGCGGCCTGCGACCGGGTGAGGTGCTGGGCTTGCATCTGGAGGACATCTCCTACGGTCGGAAACGGGTCACCGTCCGCCACCGCGACGATCACCCGCAGGGCGCACGGCAGAAGTCCCGCCGAGATCGGGTGGTGGACCTGCTCGAGGACCGGGCACTCCCGGCCTTGAACCGCTACGTGCTGCTCGAACGCCCCCCGGACGCCCAGACACCGCTGCTGTTCCTGATCGGCGGCCGAGGCGCCCGCAGAGACCACGCACTGAGCTACGACGGCCTGGTCCGGCTGTTCCAGCGGGCTGCGACCCGCGCCGGAGTGCGCGAGCCCTGGCTGACCCCACACAGCCTGCGCCACACCCACGCCACCCGGATGACCGAGCTCGGGATGCGGGAGCTGACCTTGATGCGCCGCCTCGGTCACGCCCACCCGGACTCGACCAAGGTCTACGTCCGGCTCACCGACCACCAGGTCCGAGACGACTACCGGACCGCCTTGGAGCAGGGCCCGCAGCCGGAGACGGCGCGATGAGCGCGCCAGGACGTTCGCGGTCACCGCGCACCACTGACGGCTACTCGGGTCCCTCGCACGCCTCGGTCGAGGAGTACGAGCGGTTCCTGCGCGTCGGGCTGCGCGGGTCGAAGAACTGGACACCGATGCTGCTGCAGGCCAGGGCCGAGTTCGTCGAGCACTACCCGTCGATGACGCGATGGGCCCGTCGCCCGCTGGCGGAACGCGTCGGTCCCACGATCCACGCGCGCCCCGCCCCGGCGGGCACGCTGGTCGACCCGGCAGGCGCGGCGGCGAGCTTCCGAGCGCGGCCCTACCTGTTCTATCTGTCGTTGACCGGGCGGCTGCGTCTGGACTGGCCGTGGTTGTTCGGGGCCGCGAACCTGCGGATCCTCGCGATCGCCGACGGGCTGGGTCTGCCGCTGCGCGCGCAGATGGCCGCCCTGCGCGAGCAGGAGCTCGGACGAGGTGTCTCGGTTCCCAGCGTCAACAAGAGCCTGCCCTGGGCGCTGCCTCGGCTGATCCTGCACCGCGCCGACCCCGATCTCACGACGTTGTCTCTCGCCGAGATCGACGAGCTGCGCACGACCATCCGCACCGTTGCCTCGCTGCCCGAGATCGAGCAGCTCGACCTGAAGGTCCAGATGCGGTCCGGGTTCCCGATGGCCTGGCACAGCAGCGTCACCCAGACCGGGGTCGCGCTGTTCCACGCCGGGTTCATCGAAGCCCTGCCACTGCGCAAGCAACCCCGCCCGCTGGCCGCGATCAGCACCGTCTCGGCGGTCGAGGAGGCGATGCAGCGCTACCTGCGCGAGCTCGCCGTCCGACGCGCGCCCGGCACCGTCACCCAGGCCCGCTCGGGCCTGCTGCGCCTGGCGGCCTGGCACGCTGAGACCCGGCCCGAGCAGACCACCCTGGCCGGGCTCGACCGGCCCGCCCTGCTGGAGTTCCTGGCCTGGCTGCCCCACCAGCGCAAGTGGAAGCACCCCGACCAGCCGCTCTCGGCGGTCTACCGCGATCACGTCATCGGCCACGTCGCCCGGTTCTTCCGCCACGCCGCGATCAACGAGTGGCCGCACATGCCCACCAGACCCCCGCTGACCAGCTCCGACGTTCCTCGCGGGATCGAGCGCGTCCCACGGTTCATCCCGGCCGAGCAACTCGACCCGCTCATGGACGGCATCCGCGCCCTGGCTGACCCACTGCAGCGCACCGCCCTGCTGGTCGCCCGCTGGAGCGGCGCCCGCAGCGGGGAGATCCGCAAGCTCGACCTGGACTGCCTCGACACCTACCCCGACAGCACCCACCGCCTGCGCCTCGCCGCGGGCAAATCCGCCAAGGAACGGGTCGTCCCGATCCACCCCGAGGCCGCCGAGGCCGTCCGCGACCTCATCACCCGTCGCCGCGCCCAGACCGACCAGCCGCTGTTCGACCAGCGACTCGGCCGGACGGTTCGCTACCTGTTCTTGCGCAACGGGCGCCTGGCCAGCCCGGACTACCTGTTCAAAGCCGGCCTGACCGAGGTCTGCCGCGCGCTGGGCCTGGTCGACGACGACGGCAAGGCGTTGGTCCACCCGCACCGCTTCCGGCACACCATGGGCACCCAGCTCGGCGAACGCGGCGCGAAGATCCAGACCATCATGAAGGTCCTCGGGCACCGCTCCGCGGGTATGTCGATGACCTACACCAGCCTGTCCGACCCCGTCGTCCTCGCCGACTACCAGGCCGTCCTCGCCCCCGGCGCAATCCTGGCCGGGCCGCAGGCCGAGGCCATCCGCAACGGCGACCTCACCACAGAGGCCGTCAACTGGCTGTCGACGAACTTCTTCAAGACCGAGCTCGAGCTCGGCCGCTGCCTGCGCCTGCCCCAGGAAGGGCCATGCGAGTGCGACCTCTACCTGACCTGCTCGAAGTTCGTCACCACCCCCGACTACACCCCGAGACTCCGCATCCGGCTCGACACCGAACAGCAGCTCGTCTGCGACGCAGAAGCACGTGGATGGGATCGTGAGGCCGAACGGCACCGACGAACAGCAAGTCGCGTCCAAACGCTGCTCGATGAACTCGAGGGCACCCGCCCTGCTCAGGCTGAGTGACATCGGCCCGGGGGAGCGGGTCATCTCGACCACCAGCTTGCAAGGGCGCTCAAGCTGGCCCACCAGCTGCTCGGGAGAGCCGCCGGCTCCCCTGGGCCGCAGTGATCTGCATCACTGCCGACCTCAGCTGTTCGGATAACGCCGCTGTATCCGTTTCCGCTATTGATGGCCCAGTTCCCATTACTCTCGCACTTCGCCAATTGTTCCCAGACCGCTCCGTCGGTTGTCGCAGTCGGAGCCTGGTCCGGGGCCGTCTCGTCATTGCCACTGGGCGTCGCCTGAGGGACGCCGTCGCTCTCCCGCTCGCTGCTGTCCTGGGGGGAGGCGTCGGCGGATGGAGAGCTCTCGGGATCCGTCTCAGAGGACGTGGGCTCGGCCTCCCTGCCGCCGGTGGACGCGGATGAAGGGCTCGCCGCGGCGCTCTTAGCCTCGCCAGATCCGCCCCCGCCACCTTCGCCAGTTCTCAAAGACGAACTGCTGTCGCTCGAGGGGTCGTTCTGCGGCTTGGAGACACCCCCGCCGGGGCTCGAACTGGTGGCGGATCCTGTCGAGCCGCTGCTCCCGGAGCCCCCGTCACGGTCTGCTGCGCCTCCGGGCTCGGAACCGGCGAACCCGGCTGAACCGAGGGCTTGGGATAGCTGCTGTGCGACCGGATCGTCGGGTGCGGCCGCGAGCTCATTGGCCAGCTGGCCGATCTCGACGTCGAGATCGCCACTCGCCCCTCCGGGGACCGCCGAGCTAGCAGGGCCTGTGGAACGGCCTGGCGAGAGCGACCTCGGAGCGGACGACGTTCCCGAGCTGGCCGCGCCCGCTCCGCTCGTAGTCGACGCCGGGTCAGAGTCGGCGCTGCTCGGCTCGGCGCTCTCATCGAGCCCGCTCCCGCGCAGCCGCTGAGCGAGTGCCTGCGCGTCGGGGTCGTCCACCCGAGCGCTCAGCTCGTCGGTCAACGCTTGCAGATCCTTGCTCCACGCTTCGTCCGAGGCCGAGGTACTCCTGCCCCCGGACGCGGAGTCATCGCCTTCCTCCTGACTCGCAGTCCCGTCCGTCGCTTCACCCGATGCCGAGGAGGCGGAGGGCGACGTCCCGACAGAGGAACCGGCCTCGGTTGTCTCGGACGATGGCCCGCCAGTTGGGGCTCTGTCGTCCGGGAGGTCTGCTGACGTGCCGCCGTTCGACGAACCATCGCGGTCCTCAGACTGCGAGGCCTCGTCATCCTCTAGCGACCCCCGAGCGCCCTGTACTGGTCCCTGGCCGCATACCTGGACGGGCCCATCTCCACTCTGAGACGCCGCGGCTTCAGTTGCGCCCGCGAGGACGGCGCTCATCGCGCTCATGGGTGTGGCCCCTGCCTGAGTGCCCGAGACGGGCGCCGTAGCCGCCATGGCGGGCAGCGAGGCGTTCGAAACTGCAGCGTGGGACGGGGAGTCTCGCTCGACTACGGCTTGTGCGTCCGACGGGCCGCGAAGGTCAGCGGGGGTTGGAGAGAACCCAGCGCTCGCGAGGACGACCGCTGCTTCTTGCGCGACTGGAGACTGCTGCGCCAGCAGCGAGTCGGCGACGTCGTGGGCCTGCTGACGCCAACCCGATGCGACGGCAGGCGTGACTCCCATGCCGCGGAGTTGCTCGGCGAGCGCAGCAGCCCGAGGGTCGTCCGAAGAGATCAGGGTGGTCAGCAGCGCCCGCGTCTGCGCAACGAGCTCTTGCGCCTGCGCGAGCACCTGAGGATCGAGTGACCCGTCAGGGCCTGTCGGGTCGGCGGTCTGAACGCCGGACCCGCTCTTCGTGGACTGGGTGCAGGTCGCACCGTCGGTGAGCGTGGGTTCGGCCCAGGCAGCGCCAGCTGCGGGCCCGGCTGTCAGCGCAGCGGCGATGAGCAGGACCGTGCCTGCTCTCCGGGGGGTTGACATGGAGTCATCTCCTGACGACGTGAGTCCGAGGGAAGGCGAGGGGCGCGGCTGTCAGCCGTCCGAGCCGGAGCGATCACCGGACTGGTCGCCTTCGCCACCGTCCTGACCGTCGTCAGCGTTGCCGCCGGAGCGGCCACCACCGGTGTCCTGCCCTGCCCTGGATCCGTTCTGGCTGCTACCAGCACCCCCGACGCCGACGCCGACGCCGACGTCGATGCCTGTGCCGCCTGTGTCGTCGAGGGAGTACTGGCGGACCCAGTCGACATGCATCTGGGTCTCCTGTTGCGGGTTGCCGAAGTTGTCGAGCTGGATGGTCAGGTGCTGAGGTCCGGGCGGGAGGATCGAGGTGTCGGTGGTGCTCCACCACTCCTCGCCATCGACGAAGTAAGTCGCGCCCTGCGGGGTCCACTCCACGGCAAAGGCGTGCCACTGGGTGGCGTCGATGTCGACCGACGCGTGCTCTTGCTGGTTGTCCGCGCCGTAGTGGAAGAAGCCTTCGACGGTCTGGCGGGTCGGGTCTGAGATCTCCATGAAGTCGGTCTCGCCGCCCTCGGGCCAGTTCTCCGCATCCGGCCAGAGCAGGAACAGCGAGTGCAGGTCGGGGTCGCCGGGTGGGGACTGCGCGCAGCCCTCCCAACGTCCGTACATCTGGCCGGGGTTCCAGGCCATGCCGCCGCTCTGACCGTCCGGGGTCCCGGTGATGGTCAAGATCCCGTCAGCGGTGGTGATCGCGGCGGGCGAGCGGGTCCCGTTGCCAGCGTGTCCGGCGCCGTCGTAGATGCCCCAGCCGTCGACGCCGCCCTCGAAGTCGTCCTCCCGGTTCGGTGTTCCCCAACCCAGGGCGTCGGCAGCTGTGGTCGGGCAGTTTCCGTTCGCACCGGCGCCGGTCGCGCCTGTCCCCCCGCCCGCCCCGGCCCCACCAGAACCCGGCCGGGGCGAGCCACCGCCTGAACCCACCGACGAGCCCGAAGACCCTGTTCCCTGCCGACCCGAGCTCCCGTCGCCGGATCCACCGCCGCCGGCTCCGGCAGCTGTGCCATCGGTGCAGGAAGAGGGAAGGAAGTCCGCGGCACCCACACCGGCGTCCTCAAGGATGTTGCGTAGCTCGACCGCGCGAGCCGTCGCCTCGAGACGGACCTCTTGGTAGAGGACCCTCGCGGTCAACCTCCAGCTGCATGAGGCGTCGTCGATCGGGGCGGCCGCGGGAAGCAGAGTGCTCCCCACGGCCAGCGCAGACGCGACCGCCATCAGACCCACGCCCATTCCGTCAGCCGAGCTCTCGGCCGTGAGTCAGGTCGTTGATGTCCTTGAACTGACTCGCGACCAGGCCGGCGAGATGAAGGGCGGCGTCTCGCGTACGCGGGCGGAGCTCGTCGAGGTGGATCTGCTGGCCCTTCGCCAGGTGCGGGTCGGGTGGGATCTCGACGACGTCGCGGCAGCGACTCTTGAAGTGCTGTCGCAGAGCGCCGAGGTTGATGTCCCGAGACACGCGGTCGCACGAGAGGACCACGATCGCGCGCTCGACCAGATCCCGATGCCCGTTGCGCTCCAGCCAGTCCAAGGTCCGGCTGGCCAGGCTGGCGCCGTCCGCAGTGGGCGCACCCGTGACGATGATGCTGTGGGTCTCTGCGAGGGCACCCTGCATGGCCGAGTGGACTAGCCCGGTCCCGGTGTCGGTGATGATGACCTCGCAGAAGCGGCGCAGCACGCCGATCACCCGGTGGTACTCCGCGGCGGTGAACGCCTCGCTCAGCAGCGGATCCTGCTCCGACGCCAGCACCTGCAGCCTGCCCGCTCGCTCGGTCACACGAGCCAGATCAGTCGAGTACTCGATCCGGTCAGCGTTGGCCAACAGGTCTCGGACATTGCGGATCGGCTGGACCCCGAGCAGCCGCTCGGCGAGGGTGCCTGCATCAGGGTTGGCATCGAGGGCGATCACGTGGTCACCGCGGTACTCGGCGAGCGCGAGACCGAGCAGTGCAGCCGTGGTCGTCTTGCCGATCCCGCCCTTCATCGAGGTCACGGTCACTACATGGCGCCCGGGAAGCAGCGTCCGGATCTGACTGACCCGCTCGAGGTACTGCTCCTCGGCCCTGGAGGGGCCGGGGTTCCATCGCCCGGCCGTCAACGCGTAGACCGCGGCTCGCCAGCCCGTTGCGGGGCGAGCGCTACGGCGGGTCACGATCGAGTCGAACGAGAGGCTCGTTGCGGGCGTCTCGACGTGGCTGTGGTCGGCCTGTAGGGCCGGGCTCTGCGGCGGCGAGGCCTGGTCGCGGTCGCGGTCGAGGTCGCGGTCGCGGTCGTGCAGGGGCTCCTCGTGCGGCCGACCCGCAGGCGGACGCCAGGGCTCGGCGGTAGGCGGAGCCTGCTCCTGCTGCTTCGGCTCGGTCATCGTTGCTGGCTCCTCGGCGCGACGGGGGCCCGGGCTGGGGACGTGTCCTGCGGTCTGCGGGGCGATCTCCTTCATCCAGGGCATGTCTCGGGGGTCCAGGCTCGGCCAGTCCAGCGATGTCGAGAGATCCGTGTCGTCGAACGTGGCGCTGTCGGTGCGCTTCGCGGGCGGCGAGGCAACGTCAGTCGCGGCGGGGGAAGGACGCCGAGGCGGGCTCGACGCTGGGGGTGCGCTGCTCGGCTGGTCGTCCCACCCGCGCTGAAGCGGGCGGGGTGTCGGCTTGTCCTGCGGCTCGCTCAAAGGTCCACCTCGGCTTCGTCGTAGTCGGTGTCGGAGATCGGGGCGAGGTCGACGACGAGCTCGCCTGAGTCGTGGCGGCGGATCGGGATGGCCAGGCGCATCCAGACCGAGGGGCCCGATCGCCATCCCGGGGCCTCCGGGGCCGGTGCAGACGAACAACGTGCGCCAGCAGGCAGCTCGCTCGGGACCTCGGCGCTTGCTTCCTCGTCCAGGCGTTCGTAGGGCGTCACCCGCACACGTACATCGACCGACAGCCAGTGCCCCTCGCGCACGGTCTCGCCTGCGGCGGCGAAGTCTGCACGCTGTCGACCGGATCCCGACCAGCCCAGGGTCGAGTCGACGTGGCCGGGCAGGTAGTGACGCAGTGCCTCTGATCTGCGGCTGGGCAGGGTTTCGTCCCAGGAGAGATAGTCCAGGGCGAAGCACTCGGCGAGCTGCGCGGCCTCATCCGGATCGATGGGGCGGAGCGCACGAAGAGGCCGATCCACGGTGGTGCGCCTGCGCCCGTTTCGAGGGCTGTCGGACGGCCGACTCGCGGTCAGAACCGGTCCTGCCGGGGTGGCATCTCGCATGACGAGCTGGGTCGACCTCTTGGACGTGGCCTGAACCGCCGCAGAGTCTGGGACCCAAAGGTCATCCCCGCTGGCCGACGAAGCTTCAAGGTCGACCCACTGCCCCCGGGGAAGCAGCGTGGGCTGCTGAACTCCGTAGCCGCTGACATCGTGGGTCAGCAGCCGCTGTTGATCGGACTCTCTGTACAGACTTTCTGGTTCCGTATCCGTACCCTTGGAGTGGAGTCCGAGTGTCTCGATCGCTGTCGCCCGGGTCCGTACATCGGGACTGGCCGTCGGCGTCTGCGCAGCGGTAGATGCGGACTGCGGAGCGTCGTGGGAATCCTGCCACCACGGAGGCGGCGCACCGTGGTTCCCCTCTGTGGTGCCGTTGGAGCCTCTACCCTCACTGCGTCGCCGCATGGGAACCCCCTGTGCCTGAGGGGCCAATGCTGGTGAAGCACGTTGCGACCGGATCGCGGCGGACTCCGGTAGGGGGCGCGTGGCCACCGCGGCGATGCGAAGTGATCGGGAGTCCGGCCCGCGGCATCCGATCCTCCTTCGGGGCGTAGTGGACGGCTGAGTCGTGATCAAGCGAGTACGACTGTACCGATAGATAATGAAAGAAGCTATACAGGAGGGCGGGCGGGACGTGCTCAGCGCCGATCGCTGAGTAGGGTGCTTCTGCGGGGAAGGGCAAACGATGACGGCGACAACCGAGACGGCAGGTGACCTGGTGGCCACGCGCGAGAGCGAGGCGAGCGCGCAGCGACGTCGGGCCGACAGGCGGGGGAACATTCCCGAGCGCCTCAACTACCTGTTCGACTCAGTCCACGCCGCGGGGGACAAGCCGTACAGCGCGGCGGAGGTCGCCCGCTGGATCAGCGAGCACGGTGGCTCGATCTCCTCGGTCTACATCCTCAAGATCCGCAACGGAGAGCGCCTCGAGCCCAACCAGCGCTTCCTCCGCGACATCGCTCGCTTCTTCTGCGTGCCCCCGACCTTCTTCATCGAGGACGACCCGGCGGAGATCGACGGGGAAGCACTCAACGCTCAGATCCTGCTCCGCGACGACCTCGTTCAGTCGATGATGCGACGTGCCGCCCGGCTGTCCCGAGGCCAGCAGGAAGCGCTCAGCGGCATCATCGACAGCCTGCTCCGGGCAGAGGGCAAGGAGCCCGGCGACAGCTGATCGCTGGTTGAAGGCCGGTAGAACTGGCCCCTCCCAGCGGTCACGGGCCGGAAGCAGCGTCAGCGGGAACAAGCTGGCGTGGGCTCCTGGCCGTGGCGGAGGCGCCACCACCAAGTCGGCGTGGGCCGGCGCATCGGCGCGACGACCGTGACGTCCGCCCACCAGCCGTCGCTGAAGGCCTTTCTGCGTCGAGACCTCCACTCGGTGGCGATCAGGCGAAGCTCTACCAGGTCGTGGGCGACGGCGAGCTTCCCCAAGGCATCGTCGAGCCAGTGCAGTAGGTCCTCCCGCTCGTCGGTCTCGTCGAGCCCGAGCGCGTGCTCCTGATGAAGAACCGCGGCATCAGAGCGCAGACGCCACCGCAGTTCGGTCTGGTCAGCGAGCGGAGCATCCGGCCGCCCTCTTGCTGCCCGGTTTCGCCGACAACGTGCACGGATGGCGGCCGACGTCGGTGGTTCATCCCTCCACATCCGGGTCATCGGTACTCCTCGCCTACGTCGCCCCCGCAGATCTGCTGGTGAGGTGAGCGAGCTCCCCACATTCCGGAGAGCCTGCGCGACAAGCGGCGGTAGCACTCCTCGGTGTCCGGCCTTAGTTCGACTATGGCGCAGCCGGCTCCCGCCGCCTGCAGCTCCTCGAAGAGCGCGGCGGTGTCGTCGGTCCACGCGAGGTCGAGCAGACCGTGCAACCTGGCGAAGGCGGCGATGAGATCAGCAGTAGTCGACGGCCGGGCCCAGGACACGGAGGCGATCTCCGCAAGCAGGCTCTCGACCCGTGGCGCCCCGCGGAGGTGGGCCAGCCCGAGGGCCTGCACGAGGTGCCCGAGGAGCTGAAGGTCGGATGTCAGCACCTCGACGAAGACGACGGGCGGAAGTGCTCTACTGCGGTGGTCGAGGAGTCGCGGCCCTCGAGTCGTCTGAGTGGGAACCAGCGCACCGGCGAGGCGGTTGAGTGCCCTGAGCCCCGAGCCGTCGACGAGGAGTGCGGACAGCGGCACCTGGCCATCTGCCGGGTCTGTCCCCTCGAGTGCGAGGAGGACTTCGACGAGGTCGCTGAGCGCTGCGATGAATCCGTCGCCTATCAGGGGAACAGCGACTACGCGGTTCTCCGCACTGCCGATCACAGGTGATCCTTTCGTCGTGACGTCAAGGAGTCGGAACCCCGGCGCGCACAGCCCCGATGAACTCGCGCTTCCAGTAGGGGGCGTTCCAGATGTCATCAGCGACCTTCACGACGTCGCCGGTCTCAGGGGCGTGCACCATCCGGCCATCCCCCAGGTAGAGCCCGACGTGGTGGATCCCGTTGGGACGGCCATTCGAGCTGAACAGCACCATGTCGCCAGGCTGGATCTGCGCGGGATCAGTGATGGCGGGCTGGAACGCAGCCCAGATGGCCTGGGTCTGATGCGGAACGCCAACACCGATCCCCGCGAAGGCGTAGACCATCAACCCGGAGCAGTCGAAGCCACCCATCGTGGGGCCGTCAGCATTGCCGCCGGCCCAGACGTACGGCTGTCCCTGCTGGCCCATCGCGCGGTCGATCACGATCTGAGCCTGAGGGTTGGGCGCCAGCACGCCGCTTCCGGGGGCTCCGGTACAGACGACTCCCGCGGCGGAACCGACGACGGCGTTCGCCGGCTCCTCCCACCGTGCGTACGCATCAGGGAGCGCGCTGACCTGCACAGACTGCGCCGCCTCCGTGAGCGGCATCGACTCCCACCCAGGGGTGGCGAGTAATCGCTCGTAGAAGAGCCGAGCGGAGGTCCTCGGATCCATGCGCTCCTGCACCGTCCCCCAGGAAGCACGCTGCTGGAACAGACCCACTGAGTCGTGATCACTGCCGACCCGCTCGTGACGAACGACCATCGACTCCGGGACAGTGGAGTTGGCGTAGATCGACAGGCTCGCCTCCTGCATCGAGGTGGCCACCGCGATCACCTGAGCTCGCGGTGGGGCTCCCACCTCGGCCCCGGCAGCAACGATCGCCGCGGCGTTCGCGAGCTGCGCCGCGGTGAAACCAGCGACACCCGTGGCCGGATCTCCGCCGGGCGGGGCACAGATGACGCCGGGCATCCCCGGCGCAGCATTGGCCTCCTCAGCGCTCCCGACCAGCACAAGCAGCATCACGAGCGCCGCGCCGAACGCAACACAGCCACCCCCGACAGCCAGCCCTGCTCTATGCACACGACAGAGTATAGATTGATGTTATGGCAATCCGTACACTGCTGTAGCAGCAACGGCTAGCATGAGCGTACTAGGGAGGTTCGGTGGCAGGTCATCGCAGCGAGCTGCGCCTGCTGCGACACGCCCTTGTGACGAGTGCTCGCTACCCCGTCTTCCCGGTCACGCCACGAGGGAAGACTCCTGCACTCGAGGGCTGGCAAGAGCGGGCAACGCAGGATCCGCAGCTCATCAGGTCCTGGTTCGAGGCCCGCCCGTACAACATCGGCATCGTCACGGGCAGGCCGGACCTATTCGTCGTCGATCTGGACTCGGCCCGAGGTGACACCTCGCCCCCAGGTGACGAGCCGGTAGTCGGCGGGTGGGATGTTCTGGCGCGGCTGGCGCGTCGTTCTGGACACACCTTCCCCGGAGAGACTCATACTGTTGGTACGCCTACAGGCGGCCTGCATCTGTACTTCTCCCTTCCCGAAGGACTGGTCCTGCCGAACAGCAGCGGCCGATTGGGTTTCAAGATCGACACCCGCGGTCGGGGCGGCTACATCGTCGGGGCGGGCTCTGTGCGTCCTGAAGGGCTCTACCGCGTCATCCGACGAGGCCCCGTGGCAGTGCTGCCGGACTGGATCGTCGACGCCTTAACTCCACGTCCACACCCGGACCCCGCGGCCGTACCGACCGGTTTGAGCCGCACTCGGATCGCAGGCTACGTCGCGACGCCGCTGCGGGAGGAATGCGAAGCCGTCGCCGCGGCGACGCCCGGGCAGCGCCACCACGCCCTGCTTCGCGCCGCCCGCATCCTCGGGGAGTTCGTCGGCGCGCAGATGCTCGACCACGAGACAGCCAGAGGCGCGCTGCTCGCCGCCTGTCGCGCTCACATCGGAGTAGACGGCTTCACCGCACACGAAGCCGAGCGGGCGATCAGCGACGGAATCGCCTATGGCTCAAGACGTCCCCGCACACCCGGAGGTCGATGATGGACACCCCTAGCCCGCCCTGCGGAACTGCGGACGCCGCCCGCCGCAGCGACCAGCCTGTAGAAGAAACACCTTCGCGACAACGGCGCGTCGCCCCCGTTGTAGCTGTAACAGGTGCCAGGATCCCGCCCATGTCCGCGAGACGGCCGTACAAGAGCAGGCCCGGGAGGTACAAGGGCGAGCGCAAGCTCGTCGGCGCCCGGGTGTGGACGGAGATCGTCGAGCAGGTGGACGAGCAGCTAGGGGTCGTGGAACGCACCCAGAACGACTGGCTGGCTGCCGCCATCCTCGTTGCGCTCGACAACCCCGACGAGGTGAAGCGCGCGCTCGCGCGCATCGATGAGCGCGACCCACGTCCGCGGGCAGCCAAGCAGCTCAGCCTCGCCGAGGAGGTCCTCGACCGCACCGCTTAACGCCCACACGCAGCACAACTGCAAATCTGGGCTGAGTGCAGCAAGACCCCTAGAAACGTTAGGGCCCGTCCCTCCGGCCAAGAGGAACGGGCCCACGTAACGGGGGCGCGGAGTTCGCAGCTCCGGCACCCAGCCCCTCCCCGAAGGGAGGCGCACACGCTTGCCTGCGCGCTCCGATAGTAGCGCGCGCCCGGAAAATCGCACAGCTCTCATCGCCGGTGCGTCACGTCGCATCGCCGATTGCTTTCGTCCCCAACACGCCTCGGCCTTGCCGAGCGCGCTGTCACACACCTCTGGCTGCCTCTGGGCCGTCGACGTACTGGTGGCACGAGCACCACAGATGTGTGTGAGCTGCGGGCGACGTTCCGGTATCGCGCGCAACACCCCATTACGGTCCATCGTGTGCGGCCCCTGCTGGTTCGCCAGCGGTGCCGCGGCAGAGCCGAGCGAGCTCGTCGGCCAGGCTCATCCGCCACTGACCGTCCTGCCTCGGACCGCCTACGAATGGGCCAAGGCCGTGATGGCGTCCGAGTGGTTCACGAAGCGCCGCAGCGACTGCGCCCAGCGTCTGCGGTTGCTTCTGCGCGCCCTCGCCCTGCATGCGGACTGGGAGGACCACAGCAGCTGGCCGACCTGGGAACGGCTCATGCACGCCACCGGCTGGAGCCGGAGCACGATGAGCAGCTGGCTCGCGGAGCTGCTGCGCCTCGGGTGGCTGGTGCGCCTCGAGCGGGGCACCACACCGCAGTTCCGCCCCATGGCCCTGCAGCACCTCGAAGGCAACCGAGCGGCGGTCTACCAGCTCCGAGTCCCCGTCAGCGGCGCTGATGAGGCGCCCGTTGACGATGCCTCAGATGGTCTAACCCGGACCCCAACCACCTCCAGAAACTCTTCTATCTCTAGAGAACATGTACTTCCTACGCGCGCGAGCCAGATTTTCCACAGCTCATCGACAAATCCCCAGCTCAAGAGCACAGATGTCGGCCCTAACGGGCCGCGCCACGAGAAGAAGGAGCCGGGCTACTTCGATCTTCGTGTGCCGGGAAGCCCTGCTCAGATGCTGGCCGCGGCCGCTGAGCTCAAGCGTGCCGACCGGGCACTGTGGAGGCTGAGTCCGCGCGCCGTTCGGGCCCTGTTCCGGCCCTGGTGGCGGGCAGGGTGGGCCAACAGCGACGTTCTGCACGCCCTGAACCACTCCCCGGCCATTGGCGGGAGCCGACGAGCCGATCGCTGCCCTGCGGCGCAGCTACGTCGCCCTGAGGGCTGGGTCAAGCACCGGATGTCGCACTGGCTCGACACCGGCTCCCCGCTGACCGCTCCGCGCCTGGTCGGGGCGCTCACCGACGCAGTCACCGCCCGCCACGGCAATGCCGCGGCCGCGCGACTGCCCTACGGCGCCACCACCCTGCGACCCCAAGACCTCCAGGTCAGCAAGCAGGAGCGAGCGGCCGCCGCCGAGTCGATCGCCCGCCGCTGGGCGCGAGAGTTCCACGAGCGCCGCAACGAGCGCTGCCCCGACTCCGAGCTCGCCAGCCCGCAGACACGTCGAGCCGCGGTCACCGGCTGGAAGACCCTCGCGACCGACCAGGCCGCCACCCCTGCACCAGAGCCGACGCAGACCACTCACCCCGATCAGCCAAACGCCCCGCTGCCCGCCCAGACCTCACCGACGACCGAGCCGAGCACGACGTCGACGGTGGACTCGGGTTCGGCTCATGACCGCGCCATCGAGCGTGCCCGCCTCGAGGGCCGGGCCGCCCGCCCCCGCCGCAACCGCAGGAGGAACCGCTGGTGACCGCCGAACCCATCCGCCGGCACGAGGCCGCGCCGCCCGCCGCCGTCGAGTCCCCGTTCGACCGTCAGCCCCCGCAGGACCTCACGGCGGAGCAGTCGGTGCTGGGTGGCATGTTGCTGAGCAAGGACGCGATCGCGGACGTGGTGGAGGTGCTGCGGCCGGACGATTTCTACCGTCCCGCGCACCAGACGGTCTTCGACTGCATCCTGGACCTCTACGGTCGCGGTGAGCCTGCGGACGCGGTCACGGTGTCGGCGGAGCTGCAGCGCCGCGGTGATCTGATCCGGCTCGGTGGCGCGCCCTACCTGCACACGCTGATCGCCACGGTGCCCACGGCGGCGAACGCGGCCTACTACGCCGAGATCGTCTCGGAGAAGGCCACGCTGCGCCGGCTGGTCGAGGCGGGCACCCGCATCGTGCAGCTCGGCTACCACGGGGCGGACGGCGCGGAGGTCGACGAGGTCGTCGACCGGGCGCAGGCGGCGATCTACGAGGTCACCGAGCGCTCCACCACCGAGGACTACGTGGTCCTCGAGGAGCTGCTGCAGCCCACGATGGACGAGATCGACGCCATCGCCTCCCGCGGCGGCGTCTCCAACGGCGTGCCGACGGGCTTCACCGACCTCGACGAGGCGACGAACGGGCTGCACCCGGGCCAGATGGTCGTCGTCGCGGCCCGTCCCGGTCTGGGCAAGTCGACCCTCGGGCTGGACTTCGCCCGGAGCTGCTCGATCAAGCACGGGATGACCAGCGCGGTGTTCTCGCTGGAGATGAGCAAGTCGGAGATCGTGATGCGGCTGCTCTCGGCGGAGGCCCGGATCCGGCTCGCCGACATGCGCGCCGGCCGGATGAGCGACGACGACTGGACCCGGATGGCGCGCCGGATGTCGGAGATCTCCGAGGCGCCACTGTTCGTCGACGACTCGCCCAACCTCACGCTGATGGAGATCCGGGCCAAGGCGCGCCGGCTCAAGCAGCGCAACGACCTCAAGCTCGTGATCCTCGACTACCTGCAGCTGATGACGTCCGGCCGCAAGGTCGAGTCCCGGCAGCAGGAGGTCTCGGAGTTCTCCCGGCAGATCAAGCTGCTGGCCAAGGAGCTCGAGGTGCCCGTCGTGGCGATCTCGCAGCTGAACCGTGGTCCCGAGCAGCGCACCGACAAGCGGCCGATGATCTCCGACCTGCGTGAGTCCGGCTCGATCGAGCAGGACGCGGACATGGTGATCCTGCTCCACCGGCCGGACGCCTTCGAGCGGGACGACCCGCGCGCGGGCGAGGCCGACCTGATCCTGGCCAAGAACCGAAACGGCCCCACCGCGAACATCGTCGTGGCGCACCAGCTGCATTACAGCCGCTTCGCCGACCTCGCCCACGGCTGAGCCGGGTTTGTCGGAGGACTAGGGGTGGCGCACCTGCGGGGTGCGTCTACGAGGCTGGCGCTGTGGCCGAGGGCCCAGGTGTGTCGGGCTCGGGCCGGGCGCGAGGAGCGGCGCCGGCTCCTTTGCCCAGCGGCCGGCATACGAACGCCGCGGTGTAGCTCACGAGATGCCCTTTGGCCTCGGAGCAGGCCTTACTAGCTGCTCTGCCGAGCTACTAGCTCGACGAGCAGCGGGTTATGCACCATGAGCTCCACTTCGGGGACTCGTCCCTGGTTGGTCGAGCTGGCTGGACGCCAGTAGTCCCCGAGGTCGTTGAGGACATCACCGGTAACCCCTGACTGCGCGTAGCCATACCCTGCAGCGTGCATCCGATCGAGAGGATCGGCACACCTCGAAGGGTCTCCGCAGGTCGTGAGTGAAGTTGATCTGTTTGTCGACGAGCCGGTGACGGGCTGGCCTTGGGGCCAGGAGACCGGCGATGTCGAGACCAAGCTGAACGAAGCTCTGGTGTCGTCGCTGATCGCAGGCCCCGTCGAAGGTCATCGCGACGTCGACGCCGCACTGGCGTTGCTCGAGCTTGTCGACAACGAACTGCGGGCCTATGGCACTGACAGCAGCCAGCAGCTCAGCGAGAAGCAGATCGCTATGGCCCTGCGTGCGTTGAAAGCCGTGTCTGCTCGTGTCGGTGTCGAGATCAAGATCCCGTTCAGCAACTTCGGCACCTTTCGGTCGTACTGGACTCGCAAGGGCGCTTCTGGCCCTGGCGGCTGGGGCGCTCGACGAGCGATCGTCCACGAGCTGCTTACGCCGGCGTTCGAGGTGCTGGAGCAGCTTGCGTTGCGGCCACGGCACTCTCCCCTGCCCGCGCAGTCACTCAAGGACTTGAAGGACCCGGCTGCGATCCTCGAGCAGCTCCAGCGCATCCAACGGGCGGTCGTCCAGGACGATCCGGCACTCGCCATCGGCAGTGCCAAGGAGCTGATCGAGAGCACTGCCAAGGTCGTGCTGATCGAGCGGGGCGAGGTCGTTGACGGCAAGGCCGACATCCAGGCGCTGATCAAGAAGGCGCAGGAGCTGCTTCTGCTGCACCCCTCGCAGGCGACGGTGGGCCCGGACGGCAGCGATGCAGTGAAGAAGATCCTCGGCGGTGCCACCTCAATCGCCGTTGGCGTCGCTGAGCTGCGCAATCGTGGTTGGGGTACCGGACACGGCGCAGCGGGCCGGCGTGTAGGTCTTCGGCCTCGACACGCTCATCTGGCGGTGAACGCTGCAGTAACCTGGTGTCAACTGATGCTCGACACGCTGCAGGACCCGGACGCACCATGGAGTCAGGCACAACCCAAGCCGTAGGGCCTCTCGCTGCTCTGGGCTGGCCGGAGACGGCTCAACGGCGCTGACCCTGTGGTGCGGCCGCCAGCGGCTGAGCGGTCGACTTCCCGACGACTTCAGAGTCCTCCGGCTTTTCCATGCGGCGTACTGCACCCTCCAGCGCGGCATCGCGCGTGCCCTGCATAGCCGCGCGGGCTCGGCCCCACACCGTCACCGCCTGCATGGCGGCGCTCCCGCGGTGCAGCCGCTCCACTTCCCGCTCGGCCGCGCGGTGGCTGAGCTCGGCAACCCGTTCGGCGACCCACGCCCGCAGCGGCGCGGTCATAGCCTCGGAGTTCGGACGCCAGTCCTTGATGGCGTTGCCCGCCAACGACATCGTTGTCATCAGCACACCGATGCTGGTCGTGAGTTGAGCGCGAGTGCCCGTCGAAAGCCCGGCGATGGTCAAGGCCACACCCGTCGCGGCCCCGGTGACGAACAGGGCCGTGCTTGAGCTGGCCAGCCGTGTGCCGCGCAGCTCGTCCGCCCGCTCCCGCGCGCGAAGCGCGGCGGCGTGGGCGCGGCGTTCGCGCACGATCGCCGAACCCGCGCGCATCGCCTGGCTGATGTCCGAGTCGAAGGGCCGCTGCCCGTTGGTGCCCGCTGCCCCCGACCGCAGCAGGTCCAGCCCAGCACTGGCTGCCATCCGCTGCGACGTGGCCTCCTGCAGGTTCTGGGCCAGGTCCCGCATGGTCTTCTCGTCGATCGACCGCGCCGAGGTCGCGGTCGGGCCGGGCCGGATCCCGACGGTGAACCCACCCGGTTTGGCCAGCTGGCGGCTGGCGTCCACCCGCAGCAGCGTCGCGGCGACCTCCTCCGGGCGACCGGGTCGGAACCCGGGCCCGCACCGCTGTCTGGCCTCGCGCAGGTACTGGTGCAGTGACCAGGTCTCGCCCAGCCCGCTGGCGAGATCCATCTCGGCCTCGATCGTCTCGAGGGTGAACTCTTCCCGCCCACCGCGTCGACCAGGCCCACCGGATCCACCGCGGCCTGCGGCGAGCTTGCTCAAGCCGTAAAAGATCTCCCACTCCGGCACCGGGCGCCCTCGATCGCGGCCGACCTGCCGCAGCCTCTCCCACTCAGGCGGGCCACCGGTCAGTGCACGCCGCACCGACGCGCTCCAGCGCCCGGGCGCGACATCGGGAGTGCCACGACCGAACAGCTCGCGTAGTCCCCGGCTGGCTCGTCCGGTGATCCCGGGACGTTCCCCGGCGACGGCCGCCTCGGCCAACTCGAACTCGGCCAGGACCGAGCGGCCGCTACGGCGACCGTCGGCCAGGGCCTCCAGCAGGCCGAGCATCAGCTCGGCGCGCAGCTTGCGGGCCAGCACGCTCAGCGCGACCTCGACGACGTCGAGGTCGGCCCCGGCGCCCAGGTCGGCGGTCATCGCCTGCGGCTCCACCAGCGGCGACGGCTCATCCGGGTCTGGTCGTATGGCCAGGCCGGATCGTCGGCGTGGGAGGCCTGCGCCGTGGCCTCCCGTCGGCGTGCACCCTCCTCGACCGCCTCCGCGGAACGGGCCAGGGTGAAGAAGAGAGCCGTGAGCTCGACCTGATCCGCGTCGCCGGCGACCAGATAGCCGCGCTCCACCTCGCCCTCGCCCTGCGGGATCACCCACCACATGCGGTCCCACCAGACAGGGCCGATGTCGAACTCTGCCAGCAGCGGCTGAGCGTCGCCGGCGGCGATGAGCTCGTCCATGTCCGCCACCGCGACACGAATCTGCTCGGCACCGCCGGGCGGGCCCGGCTCGGCGACTCGTCGGCTGAGGATGAGAGCCATGATCAGTCGTCCTCTCCCCCGCTAAAGGATCAAGACCAGTATGCGCGTCGAGCGCACGCTCCACGGTGACGAGCAGATGAAGGACAGGCCCGTTAACCACGGGAAAAGCCGGATGTGTACACGTTCGTGGTAGCATGAGGGGGTGATGACACCGGAGATCCTCAGTGTGCGCGAGCTGCGTGCCGGGCTCGCCGGTGTACTCAAGCAGGTCCAGCAGCCGGGTTCCGAACCCGTGTTCGTGGGTCCCCATCGCAAGGCGGAGGCGGTCGTGATGTCGGTATCGCAGTACGAGCAGCTCCAGCAGGCCGCGGCGGTACGCCGCGAGGCCGTCGCAGAGGCGCTGGCCTCGGTCCGCGCGGAGGGCCTCGAGCCCAGCGACGAGGGGCTGACGATGTTCGAGGCGATCGCCGAGGGCCGCATGACCCCCGAAGAGGCCCGCGAGAAGACTCTGGCGCGCTACCGCAGGTGAGCTCGCACGACCCCTACACCGACCCCGCCAGCGGGGTCCTGCGCAACAAGCTCGGACTCACCGACCCCGACGAGCTCGACCGGGCCGAGGCCGACCTGACCGGTTTCCGGCTCATCGAGCTGCGCCAGCACGACCTGCCCGGCGACTACGACCTCTCCCACCTGCAGGCCTTCCACCGCTTCATCTTCTCCGACGTCTACCCCTGGGCCGGTCAGCTGCGCACCGTGTCGATCGCCAAGGACGACCTGTTCTGCCTGCCCCAGCACATCGAGGGCTTCGCCGCCGACGTCTTCGGCAAGCTCGCCCGCCGCGACGACTACCTGCGCGGGCTCGAACAGCCCGAGTTCCTCGACAAGCTCACCGAACTCCTGGCCGACGTCAATGCGCTACACCCGTTCCGGGAAGGCAACGGCCGCGCCCAGCGGGCGTTCCTCGCCCAGTTGGCTCGTGACGCGGGGCATCGGTTGCGGTGGGAGTCGATGGATCCCAGACAGAACATCCTCGCCTCCCAAGCTGCACACCGCGGCGACAACCAGCCACTGCGACACATGCTCGAGGACCTTGTGGTGGTCTCACCGCCCGCGGCGACAGGCTCGGCCGATCCGGCGCGTGAGCACCCGGCTCAGACCGCCGGTGCGTCCTTCAACCCGCCGAAGGACCGCCGACCAGCGGGGACGGCGAAACAACGTCCTGGCGGAGGCGTCGCCTTCCCCCCACCGCGACGCTCACCGGAGCAGGGCAGAGGACCTTGCCGGTAGCGACCGCGACGACCGAGGCCTTGGACGGCGTGGGGTGTCGTCTGTGCCCGCAGCGCCCGGGCAGGTGCTTGATCGCGTCTCACGACCTGGCCCCTGGGCCCGCACGAACCGCGAGCGGCAGCCGGCGGTCCGAGCTCCGGAGCGACCCCGGAGCAGGGTGACGTCGTCAGGACTGAGGAGAGCGATTGCGCTGTTCGGCGTAACCGTGCCCTCGTCGGCGGCGATGACCAGGCGTCGGACCAGGAACTGGGGGCGTGATGGGCGAGGAAATCGGCGACGACGGGGAGGCGAAGCCGGGGGATGCGCCCGAGGACCTCGCCGCCTACGCGGCGGCGCTCGACCTGGTAGGCGAGGCACTCGAAGCGATCCTCGACGCGATCCCCCTCGAGGAGGCTGAGGAGGGCGGATCCTCCGCGCTGGGTCGGCTGTTCGACGATCTCGGCGCGACCGTCGACAGCATCTCGATCTTCACCGAGCGGATCTCGCCACGCTTCGTGAAGCCTCCGGAGCCGTTGTTCGGGACCGCCCCCGATGTCGGGGTCGCGCAACGGCTGGCCGCTCTGCAGCGCCTGGGGGATCTGCTTCCGGCGCGGCCGCGGCCCTCCAGCGGCGCTGAGCGCCGCGAGTGGGACCGCAACGCTCAGCTGAGGCCGGTGCCTGCGTGGCGGCGCACCGTGTGGGCCGATCTGCTTCCGCCGCCGCTCCCCCGGACCTGGGAGGACAAGGCGGACCGCGCGCACCGGCTCTACCTCGTGGCGTGGGGTGACGGGTGGGTGAAGTACGGCCATGGGACCGACGCCCGGATCCGCGAGCATCTGGTCGACGAGCGTTCCCGGGTGCTGCAGGTCCTCCAGGCCCGCCACGCCGACGTCGTGGCGGCCGAGCGCGCCCTGCAAGCCCGGCTGGTCACCGAGCCTCGACCCAGCCCGGAGCAGCTCGACTTGATGCCGCGCTCGTTCGTGCGCGGCACCGAGGTCGTCCCCGCGGCGGCCGTCCGCGGTGTGGACCTGATGGACATGCTCGCTGACGCCGTCGACGTCACCGAGGACTACCCGCCGCGGGTCCGGCCGGTGGCGTCGTGAACGCCGCGGCGCACTCGTCGAGCTCGGGGGCCCCGCTGTGCCGCGTCGACGAGCCCCCTCCCCGACGGCAGGGTGCGGCGCTGCCCGGGGAGCCGGGGCCGATCACGGTGCCGGTGGAGCGCTACCTTCGACGTCTCCCCGCAGGTTCGTTGCCCGCCGAGCTGCCCAGCAGCGGCCTGCTGTGGCGTGCCGACGTGTTCGCGGTGGCGGCGAGTTGGCGTCGAGGAACCGCGAGTGCCCGCGACCTCGCTGTCGCGACGCTGCTGTGGGGATTCGGGCCCACCGCCTACGGCCCCTATCGCACAGAGCGGATCCTGGCCGCCGATCCGGACGGCACGCGGCTGGCCCGCGGCCTGGAGCCGCTGCGGGCCGACGAGCTCACCCCAGAGACGCTGCAAGCGGCGTATGTGTCGTTTCGGCGTGGGCAGAGTGCCTACGTCCGCGGCCTGGGCCCGGCGTTCTTCACGAAGCTGATCTACTTCGCCGGCTACCGCCGCGGCCGCGGCGGCGTCCAGCCACTCATCCTGGACAAGGTCGTCGCAGGACGGCTCCCGGTCTCAGCGGGCCCGGCCCGGCACTCCTCGTGGGGATGGCGCTCCGCGGACTGGATCGCCTATCTCCAGTGGGCCGCGTCGACCGCGCAGGATCCGCGGTTCGACGGCGAGCCCGAGCGCGTCGAGATGGCGCTCTTCGCAGGCACCGCGCAGCTCGGACAGTGACCTGCAGCCCGGGATGCGGACAGGCTCAGCCCTCGTCGATGAACCACTTGTCGCGCTCGCTCGCCGATGGTGCCGGGTAGGTCTTCGCGAGTGTGGCGATGTGCTCGCGGCCATTGATGCTCAGCTCGTTACGGAAGACACCCATGGCCAAGCGGACGACCTCGCCCGGCTCGATATCGAACGCCTTCGCGGCGGCGGCGATGAAGGCGGCCTCGTCCTCAGAGATCTGCGCGGTGAAGTCCACGAGCGAACGCTAGCGAAGTGCCCGGTTCTGGGGACCCGGCCAACTTCCGAACTTGCCGAGCCCGCGCACCGGAGGGTTCTGACCGCTCCGCCCGGGGCCGTTCTCAGGCGGACTTGAGTAGCCGGACCCAGATGCCGTTCTTCGTCTGCACGAGATCGAGGTCCTGCCCGTCGAGGCAGATTCCGGAGCGGCGGTGTGTGTCGAACAGGGCTGCGTCGTCGAAGGTGTGACAGCAGGTCCGGCAGTGGGCGCGGTCCATGCCCGCCCAGCGTGCGCCGCAGCGCACGCAGTGCTGCTGCAGCATCTCGGGCCGGTCACGCATGGGCTGAACCCTACGGCGACCAGCAACACCACGACGTATCAGCGGACTACGCGGCTTCGTTGATCTCGTCTGGACTCTCGTGCAGCTGCCTGAGAAGAGACGTGGCCAATGCGCATGCGATGACGGCGTTGGCGGGGCTGTACTGCCGAAGACTCACAGCGTGGGCCGATGCGTGACGGTTGAAGTTCTCCGGGATCGCATCACCGTCATGGAACTTGCCCAAAGCGATGATCACCGGGACGTGCGAGAGCGCCCAGCGCATCTCGGCGATGGAGGCATTATCGTGGCGCTGCCTGATCTCGTTGTCCGGGGACGGGCTGTGGTGTCGGTCGGTGGACGACCTGATGTGTCGTTGGCCCGGGCGGGATCATGACACAGCTGCGGGGACGGCGGACAGGGCTCTGTCCTTGAGTCGGTAGCTGGGTCCGTTGATGGCGACGACGTCGCAGTGGTGCAGGAGCCGGTCGAGGATGGCGGTGGCGATGACCTCGTCGGTGAAGACCTGGCCCCATTCGGAGAAGGTCTTGTTCGAGGTGAGGATGATCGAGCCGCGTTCGTAGCGGCGGCTGATCAGCTGGAACACCATGTTCGCCGCGCCCCGGTCGCAGGGCAGGTAGCCGACCTCGTCGAGGACGAGCACCGAGGGCCGCAGGTAGGTCTGCAGCTTCTTGGCGAACCGGCCGGCGGTCTCGGCGGCGCGGAGCTGGCGGACGCAGTCGTCCAGGCTGGTGAAGTAGATCGAGTGCCCGGCCTGGCAGGCGGCGACGGCAAGCGCGACCGCGATGTGGGTCTTCCCGGTGCCGGGTGGGCCGAGCAGGGCGATGTTGCCGCGGGCCTCGACGAACGCCAGCGCGGCAAGGTCACGGATCTTGCGGACGTCGAGGTCGGGCTGGAAGGCGAAGTCGAACTCGTCGAGGGTCTTGTGGTGCGGCAGCCCGGACAGCTTGAGCGCGGTGCGGAACCGGCGCCCCTCGCGCAGCCCGAGCTCCTCCCCGAGGACGGTGTCGATGAACTCGCGGTAGCCCATGTGATCGGTCTCGGCGCGCTCAACGAGCAGCTCGAGGTTCTCAGCCAGATGCGGCAGCCCGAGCCGGGTGGCGTGCGCGGTGATCCGGCTGGTGATCAGCTCGCTCATGCCGCACCCACCAACGACTCGCTGGTGGTCGTCTCGGCTGTGGTGGCCGGCTCTGGCGGTGCGGCCAGCCCGGCGAGTCGGTCGTAGTAGGCCAGCGGACGCCGGGCGACCATGACTTCGAGCGCTGCCTGGGACTCACCGAACACCATCGACCCCGACACTGAAGAGGGCGTCGGGTCACCCGGGACCTGTTGGGCAGCAACGGGTGCATGATCTGTGATGTCGAGGGTGGTGGAGCGGGTGTGACCGTCGGGGAGCTCCGCCCAGTGCTGCGGGTCGACGATCATCTGTCCGCGGACGGCCGCGAGTGGATGCCGCGCCAGGAGCATCGGGGTCCGGTCGGGGCTGTCGACGGGCAGCCGCCAGATCTCCAGATGCTCGACCCCGACCCGGACCTCGACCCGCTGCCCGGCCTTCGTCACGCGCCCATCGGCGGCTCTCGCGGCGACGGAGTAGGAGGACCCGGCGAAGGAGATCAACGCGTCCCGTCCGACCCGGCGTAGATGGGTCTCGGTGACCGCGTAGCCGAACTGCGGCAACGGCCCCAGCGCGGCGTGGTCGCGGACGGCGCGGACGGCGATCACCTCGCCGTGGGTGCGGTGGACCTGCCCGCGGCGGATCGGCACCCACGCGGCGAACGCGGCATCTAGCTCCGCCAGGGAGCTGAAACGACGCCCGGACAGGACGTGGTCACGCCCAATCTGCACCTGCCGCTCCACCCGGCCCTTCCCGGTGGGGCGGTGGGCGGCGAGCACGTCGATGGCGAACCCGTAATGCTCGGCGAACGCCGCCGCCTGCGGGTGCAGCGGCACCGCCCGCCCGGGAGCGACGTGGCGGCGCACGACGGTCTTGGTGCGGTCGTAGACGATCGTGGCGGGCACCCCGCCGAAGTGCGCGAACGCGCGGCGGTGGCAGTCGAAGAACGTGGCCAGGTCCTGGCTGGTGGTGAAGCAGATGAACGGGTCCCGCGAGTAGGACAACGTCATGTGGAACGAGTAGACCTTCTTGCCCGCTCCGGCCCCGACCAGCAGACAGCCCTCGTCGCCCCAATCGACCTGGGCCTGCGCGCCCGCGACGACCTCGAACCGGCGATGCAGCCCGGGCGGGCGGCCCTGGGCGTCGGACTCGAGCTCGATCCGGCGACGGGCCTCGGCGCAGTAGACCTTGATCCGCTGGTAGTGGCCGGTGAACCCGTAGTCGGCGACCAGCCGCTCATGGATCACCGTCGCCAGCAGGCCCGGGTCGTCGGCCAGCCACGCGTCGATCACGTCGGTGAACGGATCCACCAGCCGGGACACGGTGCCCGCCCGCGAGGTGGCCCGCGGCGGGACCGCCGGGGCGTCCGGCGAGAGGTACTTCTTCGCTGTTCTCCAGTCACAGCCCGCTTGAGCTGCGATGTCCTTCCATGACGCCCCGGCCGCGCGCAGCGGGGCGTACCTCCTGATGTCCATCCATGCCTCCACAGGCAGGATCACGGGTGACCCCCTCCGGGCTCGTCTGCTTGGCCGCTGACAAGCCCGGAGGGTGGTCCCTCCCTGAGCCGATCTTGATCCGACGCGCCGGACCAACGACAGATCAGCTCGTACCTACAGCGACATCAGAGCCCGTACGCGGACACTCGTCCTTGACCTTGGCGTAGTACCGGTACTTGGTCGGGGGCACGACCTTGCGCAACGTCGTGTCGACGATGCTGGCCGCGAGTGACTGCGAAGGCTCGAGATAGCCGTCGACGGCTGCGTCGAGCGCTTTGCCGAGCAGCGTGACGAGCTCAGCGAGTTCTGGGGACGTCACCTCTCGGAGCACAGCGACACAGTCCTGCAACACCTCGTCACGATTGCGCTCGAACACCGCCGCTCGGTCGACCTCGGGAGCATCCAGCAGTTCCTGCAGCACGCTGGATCGCGGTACCCACGCTGTGGGGTAGCCCGCCTCGGCTAGATCCGAGAGAGGATCCACGTAGTCGTTCTTCTGATCATCCGACCAGTTGGGTGGGCAGCAGCGCATGTAGGCGTCGATGAAGGACTGAGTGTCGACGCTCCTGACCGCGGCCAGGATCTCCTGGCCGAGCTCCAGCCTCGGGAGAAAGCTCGAGTAGTCGGGTAGCGACGCCTGCACAGCCTGGATCGAGTCTCGGATCCGGTTCATCGTCTCGTTGCTCGGGCCCACCAGACTTTCGATGTCGACGTTGAGGCGGTAGACATCGCTGAGCTGGTCCATCATCGGGTTGATGTGGGACTGCAGGATCTTGGCCGCCTCGTCGGCCGCCCTGCGGATCGCAGGGTTGTCGGCGGCTCGGGCCAACCGGCCCTGCAGGTCGAGGAAGTCCTCGACCGGGCGACGGACCTCGTCGTCGAAGCGCTCGGCTTCCCCCACGGTCTCGCTCGACTCGTCGACGGCCTCGTCGTCGTGCCTCTGGTCGTCCGGCTCGTCGGTCTCGTTCGTCACCGCGTCCCCTCGCTCCTCAAGTCTTGAGGGAGGAGCCTACGGAGGACACTTCGAGTGCGAACGCGTTCAGCGCCAGATCTGCTCCCAGACGGCGAAGCCTTCCCCATGCGCGGTCGCCGCGACGGGGCCCTTGTTGAGCCGTCGGCCGGGGCCGCGGCGGGGCGGTCAGCTGCCCGTTTGCTCGTCGTCGGAAGCAGCGGCTTCGGAAAGCTGACGTCTGAGCAGCTCGAGTTCGTGGTCGGTGGCGCCGAGGCGGCGGTGCAGATCTGCGAGCTGGGCGGCGTGGTCGGCGATGAGTTGCTCCCGTGTCGCGGCGTGTTCGGTCCGTAGCGCCTCGAGGTCCGCCTCGCGGCGCTGCGCGGCCGCCTCTGCGGCGACTGCGGCCTCGTCCCGCAGACGTCGAAGAGCCGCCTCGTGGTCGGCGCGCTGCGCGGCTGCGGCGGCGTCGCGATCGGCGAGCTCGGCGCGATGGGCGTCGAGCAGGTCCCGGGTGCGTGCGCGTTCGTCGGCAAGGGTGTTCTCGGTGAGGCGCAGGGTTGCCACCACCGTGGCGTGCTGGTCGCGTAGCTCGGCGAGCTGGGCGGCGGTGGCCTCGACGAGCTCGTCGGAGCGTTGGAGCCGTTCGGTGAGCGCGGTGAGCCGTCCCTCGGCGCGCAGCTGCTCGCGCGTGGCGGCCGCGGCGGCCTCCTCGGCGCGAGCGCGGGCCCGTTCCGCGGCGTGGGCCAGGTCGACGGCTTCGGCGGCGCGGGCGCCCGCGGCGTCGACCTCGTCGCGGTACTGCGCGGTCAGTGCCTCGGCCGCCTCGCGGGCCCCGCGATCGGCGGCCGCGGTCTCGAGCGCCCGATCCCGTGCGGCAAGGGCCGCGCCGGTCTCCTCGCCGACCTGGCGGCCGACGGTGGTGACGGCCTCGAGGAGCCGGTCGAGGGGGCCCTGGGCCTCGTCGAAGCGCTGCCCGAGCTGGTCGAGCACCGCGGGGGTCAGTGCGCTGTCGGCGGTGAGCAGGGAGTCGACGGCGACGAACGCGGCCTCGGCGGTCTTGCAGGTCAGGTCGTTGGGGCCCCAGGTCTTGCCGTCCTGGCAGTAGCGGGGTCGGTTCCCGCGCCCGGTCGACACCGGCAGCGGGGCCCGGCACTGCCGGAACGCGCACAGCCGCCCGCCCTCCCCCACGGCCGCCGCGGCGTCGACGGGCTCCGTCCGGGCGGACGAGGCCTCCACGGCACCTCCAGCGGCATCGTCAGGGCCGGCGGGGATCTCGGGCGTACTCATCGGGGCGCATCCTCTCCCCCGCGCTGCGTCCCGGTGGCCGCGCCCCCGCGGGACCCGTCGTCCGCTGTGGTCGGCCTGGGCGGCCTGGGCGGCGATGCGGAGAGGTGCTCGGCGATGGCCTGGGCGATCGGGTCGGAGGGGTGCAGGTCCAGGAATGCGGCCAGCGCGCGCAGCCCGTCGAGGGCCTCGCGTTCGCGGGCGGCCCACTCCCCCGCCGGGTAGAGGGCCTCGCCGGCGGCCACCGCGGCCCGACACGACCGGCCGCGGGCGCGCACCGCGGCGATCCGGACCCGCCGCGCGGCCGCGCCGGCGGGCGTGTCGCCGACGGTCGGAGCCTCCGCGGCCGGTAACCGCGGCCGGGCGACCGGGCCCGCCGCCGATGACTGGGCGACGCCCTGACCTGGGACTTCCCGCGCGTACGACACGATCCACCGTCCATGATTAGAATTTATGTGGTTCTAGTATGACCTAACTCGTGAAAATACAAAACAGTGAGCGTAGGTCAAGTCGGGAGAAGTCCTCTTATCCGGGGTCAGATGGAGGGCGCAGGAACGCGGGGCCCCTAGCGGCTCGACGAGGCGGGTTGGGGCGGGGGTAACCCCGCGCCCCCCACGAGGGGCGGGCGGTCTAACTGGCGCCCACCGTTCGAATGCGTTGGCGGATCCCCTCCGCCGCGGCGTGGACAGCCAGCCCTGTCGCTGCTCTTGTCATAACGCAACCATGGAGACGGCGAGCGCCAACCAGGAGATCTCCTTGAACATCGGGAGGTTTGCCCTCGCGGCCCCTGCGCCACGCGAGAGCGGCGGCGACCTATCGCGCTCTGCGACCGGAGGGCGAACTACTCTGCCTGGCTGTGGCCACCCTGATCGACCGTATGACGTCTGCCGGGATCTCTGACGAGCGCGCCCGTGCGTACATCCAAGATGGCTGGGTCCGGTCCGGCGAAACCGTCCTGACTGATCCGGAAGCCGAGCAGGAGGCCTACTTCGTCATCGCCCCAGGCGTGACTCAGCATCAGACAGAGAGCGCGTGATCGCTCTTGGGTCGACCAGCTGACGGAGGGCCTCGGCGTAGTGGATCCGCGCCCCATCGACCGGCTCATCGAGCTCAACGCGGACGCCCAGGGGCTCGTCCGGGACATCCACGCCTGTGACGGTCCCCATCGTCGAGTGGACCTTGGAGTTCGGGCCGGCTCGGTGTATCCAAAGCACTCGGTCTCCGGGGTGCGGCCAGCTCAACGTCAGCTGGGGTCACCGTAGTACTCGCCGAAGATCGGGCGGATATAGCTGAGTAGCCTCCTGAGCTGCGGACGGTGGTTGCGCGGGGGAGGTCGCGGTTGGCGACGCAGGTGTTCTCGGACGAGGAGCTGGAGCGGCTGCGGGGGTTCCCGGAGATCGGCCGGGAGGAGTTGTTCCGGTTCTTCACGTTGGCGCCGGCGGATGTCGCCTTTGTCGACCCGGGCCGGGGCCGCGGACCGGCGGACCGGTTGGGCTTGTCGGTGGCGTTGTGCACGTTGCCGTGGTTGGGGTTCGTGCCCGACGACGTCGCCGCCGCTCCGTCAGTGGCGGTGGCCCGGCTGGCTGACCAGCTCGGCGTCGATCCGGGCGTGCTGCGGCACTACGGCCGGCGGGCGAAGACCCGCACTGAGCATCTACGCCTGGTAGCGCAGTTCCGCGGCTGGCGGGTGCCGACGTCGCTGGAGTTCAAGGAGTTAGACGAGTTCCTGTTGGCGCGGGCGATGGAGCACGACTCGCCGACGTTGTTGTTCCGGTTGGCGTGTGAGTACTTGATCTCGGTACAGGTGATCCGGCCGGGCCCGGTGACGGTGCTGGAGCGGGTCGCACACGCCCGCGCAGAAGCTCAACGAGAGACCTACGACCGGCTCGCGCACGAGTTCACGGAGCAGCGCTGTGCCGGGCTCGACGGGCTGCTGGTGGTCGATCCCGCGGTCGGGATGACCCGGCTGCGATGGCTGAGCACCGCCCCGGTCGAGGCCTCCCCGGCCGGGATCAAGGCTGAGGTCACGAAGCTGGAGTTCCTGCGCGGGCTGGGCGCCGAAGCCCTGGATCTGTCGGTGCTGCCGGCCGAGCGGTGCCGCTTCCTGGCCACGGTCGGGCGCCGGCTGACCGCGCAAGCCCTCGAGCGGCGGGAGCCGCAGCGCCGCTACCCGATCCTGCTGACGCTGCTGGCCCAGTCCGCAACCGACGTGCTCGACGAGGTTGTGAGCCTGTTCGACCAGGCGGTGTCGGCGCGCGAGGGCAAGGCCGAGCGAACGATGCGTAACGCGCTGGCCGAACGGGGCAAGGCGGGCGAGGACCGCCAGGCGCTGCTCGACGAGCTGCTGGCCGTCATCGCCGACACTACGATTGCCGACGAGGACATCGGCAGCGTGCTCCGGGGTGAACGGATCGGATGGACACGAATCCGGGCGGCGATGGCCCAAGCCGTTCCCCGCCTTCCCCGCGATCACGGCCACCTCGGCGCGCTCGACGTGTCGTCCTACGGGTACTTGCGGCAGTTCACCCCGCAGGTCCTGGCCGCGGTGGAGTTCGCAGGCGGCACCGCGGCGGCCGAGCTGCTCGCGGCGGTGGAGATCCTGCGCGGGCTCAACGCCACCGGCGCCCGCCGGGTCCCGGCCGGTGCCCTGACGGGATTCGTGCCCACGCGCTGGCGCGGCTACCTCGACGCGGCCCACGCATCGGGGAACACCAGCGCCTACCGGCACTTCTGGGAGCTGTGCACCCTGCTCGGGCTCCGCGACGGGCTGCGCACCGGGGACGTGTACGTGCCCGGCTCGCGCCGCTACGCCGACCCCGCCGCCTACCTGCTCACCGCCGATCAGTGGTCGTTGCAGCGCGCGTCGTTCTGCGGGCTCGTCGGCAAGTCCGCCGACCCGGCGGTCGCGCTGGCCGCGGTCGGCGACGAGCTGTCCGGCGCGCTCGGCGAGCTCGAGCAGGTCCTGGCCGCCGGTGGCGGCCCGGTCCGTCTCGACGATGCCGGCGAGCTGGTGATCTCTCCGCTGACCGCGGAGGACATTCCCGGTGAGGCGGTCGCGCTCAAGGCCGAGCTGACCGACATGCTGCCGTTCGCGCCGATCGTGTCGCTGTTGATCGAGCTGGACGGGCGGATCGGGTTGTTGGACTGCTTCACCCACGCCGGCGGGAAGCAGACCCGTTCTCCGGAGTTGAAGCGGAACCTGATCGCGGTGCTGCTGAGCCACTCCACCAACCTGGGGCTGACCCGGATGGCGGATGCGTGCGGGATCTCCTACGACATCCTGGCCTGGACCGCCGAGTGGTACGTGCGCGAGGAGACGCTGCGCGCGGCGAACCTCGCGATCATCGACCACCACCAGCGGATGCCCCTGGCCGAGGTGTTCGGCACCGGCACCCTGTCCTCCTCGGACGGGCAACGGTTCCCGGTGCGGGGCAAGACGACGACCGGGCGGGAGATGACCATCCACGGCGGGCAGGTCCTCTCGACCTACACCCACGTCACCGACCAGCACACCACCTACGGCACGAAGATCATCGTCGCGACCAAGCGCGAGGCCCACTACGTGCTCGACGAGATCCTCGGCAACGCCACCGACACCCCGATCACCGAGCACGCCACCGACACCCACGGCGTCACCCTGGTCAACTTCGGCCTGTTCGACCTGCTCGGCCTGCAGCTCTCGCCCCGGATCCGGGACCTGGGCAAGATCACGCTGCACCGGATCGCCGCGAAGGCCCGCGCCGAGACCGACTACCCCCACGTCGGGCCGCTGCTCACCCGGCGGGTGAACGTCGAGCTGATCGCCGAGCACTGGGACGACCTGCTGCGCCTGGCCGGGTCGCTGAAGTTCGGGCACGCCACCGCGTCGCTGATCGTCGGGAACTCTCGGCGTCGTCTCGGCAGAACGCGCTGGCCGCCGCGCTCAAGGAGTACGGGGCGCTGCGGCGCACGATCTACGCCGCCCGCTACCTGTCCGACCCGACCTACCGGCGCAGGATCTCTCGTCAGCTCAACAAGGGCGAGTCGCTGCACGCGCTCAAGCGCGACCTGCTCTACGCCCACGAGGGAACCGTGCGTGCCCGACAGCTGCAGGCCCAGACCGAGCAGGCGTGGTGTCTCACCCTGGTCACCAACGCCGTCGTGGCCTGGACGACCGAGTACTACGGCCTGGCGGTGGAGTCGATGCGCGCGGCGGGCCGGCGCATCGACGATGAGGTGCTCGCGCACATCTCGCCGGCGCACAGCGAGAACATCAACTTCTTCGGCACGATCGACGTCGACATCGATGGCGAGCTGGCCCAGCTCGACCCCACCGGGTACCGGCCGCTGCGCGTGCGCGACACCCTGTTCTGATCGTTCACAAGCCGGGCGCAGCCAGCCGAGCAGCGAGTCCAAAAGTGTGCCGTAAGCCGATCGCTTTGCGGGACGCTCAGTGAACGCTGGCGGTCACGCGGCGGGGTCCTCCTGACCGCCAGAACCAGAGCCAGCCGTGACGGAGTCGCAATGCGACTTGACCGCGGCCGCGCGCCCGGACGTCTCCAGGCGTCGCGGGTTCACTGACCGGGGAACGTGTCGATTCGGTGCTCCAGGCGCACGACAATCAGGGGCGACGGCGCGTCGTCCGAACTCTCGCCGAACTCGTCGATGATCCGGTCGGCGAGCGGCTGCAGGAACACCTGCCCCAGCTGCCTGATCATGATCGTCAGGACCTGCTCGCCGATCGTGCTGCGCTGTGAGGCGAGGCCACGGCGGCGCAGCTCGCCCACCTGGTCCGCGGCCAGCGCGCTGAGCTTGCTGACGAGGTCGCCGCGTTCGCCGTGCGGGTCCAAGACCGCGCGCCGCAGGTAGTCCACGACGGCCGGGCTCTCCGCGAGCATGGCGGCCACGGCACGGTCGCGGGCCGCGGCCACATCCGCACCCGAGCCGTCCGCCGGCGCGGACAGGATCGCGTCGGCGAACCGGTCGACGATGTCGAGCTCGACCGCCTCACGCAGCGCTTCCTTCGTGCCGAAGTGGTGGACGATCAGCCCGACCGTGACCCCCACCCGGGCCGCGACGGCGCGCATCGGCGTGCCCGCCACCCCGCGCTCCGCGAACAGCTCCAGCGCGGCGTGACGGATCCGTGCCCGGGCCGTGAGGTCCTCGGTCCGGCGCGGCCGCGATCGCTCGCTCATGTCGCCAACCGGGCTTGCACCGTCACGGCACGCATAGTACGACCCCGCCCCTTGTGTCGATCACACCGCGAACTATACGCTTCACCTAGGTTACTGTACGTATGTATAGTCATTTTCGAGGATGGGAGACGACGTGGACCGAGGGGCGGCCGCGCCGCTGGACGGCGTGCGCGTGGTGTCGCTGGCGGTGAACGTCCCGGGCCCGGTGGCCGCGGCACGGCTCGCCGACCTCGGCGCCGACGTCGTCAAGGTGGAGCCGCCGGCCGGGGACGCGTTGCAGGTCGCGGCGCCTGGTTGGTACCGCGAGCTGACCGCCCGGCAGCAGGTCGTGCCCCTCGACCTGCGCGACGCGCCCGACCGCGAGCGGCTCGAGCAGCGGCTCGCGACGGCCGACGTCCTGCTCACCGCGATGCGCCCGGCGGCACTGGACCGGCTGGGCCTGCGCGAGAGCGTGAGCCGTCACCGGCTGGTGCACGTCGAGATCGTCGGCTACGACGGCGAGCGCGCCGGCGAGGCCGGGCACGACCTGACCTACCAGGCCGCGCACGGCACGCTGCAGCCGCCGGCAGTCCCAACCGTCCCGGTCGCGGACCTCCTCGGCGGGGAGCGGGCCGCCCTCGCCGCCGTCGCTGGTCTGCGCCTGCGTGATCGCAGCGGTGCCGCGGTGCACCAGCCGGTCGTGCTCGACCGGGTCGCCCGGGACGCGGCCGCCGGCGTGCGGCACGGGCTGACCGGGCCCGGCGACGTGCTCGGCGGGGGGAGCCCCGGGTACGGGATCTACCCGACGACCGACGGATACGTCGCCGTCGGCGCGGTCGAGCCGCACTTCGTCGCGCGGCTGGGTGACGCCGTCGGCCGCACCCGTACCGAGCTCGCCGCGCGGTTCGCCACGGCGGACAGCACGCACTGGCAGGAGCTCGGCAACGAGCTCGACATCCCGATCGTCTCGGTCGGGCCCACCGTCGACGACACCCTCCAGGAGATGCGATGACCACCCTCGCCGGCGTCCTCGCCCGCACCGCCCGCCGCTGTCCCGACCGGGTCGCCGTGCAGTTCGGCGACGTGGCGCTCACCTACGCCGAGCTGGACCGCGCGGTGGACGAGCTGGCGGCCGAGCTGGCCGGGCGTGGTCTCGAGCAGGGCGACCGCATGCTCCTGCTGGCCGGCAACAGCGACGCGTTCGTCGTCGCCGTCTACGCCGGACTCCGCCTGGACGCGATCGTGGTGCCGATCAACCCGCGCTCGGCACCGACGGAGATCGACTACCTGGTCACCGACACCGGGGCCCGGCTCCTGCTGTTCGGGCCCGAGGTCGCCGACGGCGTCCGGGCGTGGCACTCGCTGCCCGACCGGACGGGCGACGCGGAGCCGCTGGCGCTGGGCACCGTCGAGGGATACGAGGACGTCCGCGCGGCCGCCCGGGACCACGCCGCCCGGCCCACCCACGTCGAGGTCTCCGAGGACGACGACGCTCTGATCATCTACACGTCCGGGACCACCGGGCGGCCCAAGGGGGCACTGTTCGACCATCGCCGGGTGCTGTGGGTCGGGATCAACTCCAGCATCGGCATGGGTCTGCGGGACGGGGAGCGGATGCTGCACGTCGCACCGCTGTACCACTCGGCGAGCCTCAACATGCTGCTACTGAACGGGGTGATGCTCGGAGCGACCCACGTGATCCTCCCGGCGTTCGAACCGGCCACGGTGGCCGACACCCTCGCCCGCGAGCGGATCACGTTCTTCTTCGGCGTCCCGACGATGTACACCCACCTGCTGCGGCTGCCGGACCTCGCCGCTCGCGATCTCTCGCGCCTGCGGATCTGCCTCTACGGCGCCGCACCGATGCCCGCCCGCACCGCCGAGGCCCTGGTCGCAGCGCTGCCCGACGCCTGGATCGTGCAGGCGTGCGGCCAGACCGAGGGCGGCCCGGGCGGCATCCTGCTGCACCACGACGACGTCGTCGCGCGCCCGGAGGCCAGCGGTCGGGTCGCGGTGCCCAACACCGAGGTGCGGATCGTCGACCCGAGCGGGAACGACGTCGAGCCGGGCACCGTCGGCGAGATGATCATGCGCGGCGAGTCGATGATGAAGGGCTACTGGCGCAAGCCGGAGGCGACCGCCGAGACCGTGCGCGACGGATGGGTCCACACCGGCGACCTCGCCCGGATCGACGAGGACGGCTACATCACCCTCGTCGACCGCCTGAAGGACCTCATCATCACCGGCGGGGCCAACGTCTACTCCGCGGAGGTGGAGGGTGTCCTCGCCGCACACCCCGCGGTCGGCGACCTGGCCGTCGTCGGGCGCCGGAGCGAGGAGTACGGCGAGATCGCCGTCGCCGTCGTCGACCTCGCCCCGGGCGCCACGCTCACGCTCGACGAGCTGCGCGAGTACGGCCGCACGCATCTCAGCGGCTACAAGCTCCCGCGGGAGCTCACGATCGGCGCCGTGCCGCGCAACCCGTCCGGCAAGATCCTCAAGCACCGGCTCCGGGGGGCCCTGGATGGCTGAGGAACGTGAAGGATTCCCGCACCCGCTGACAGGAGACGCCGCATGACCCGAGAAGCCGTGATCGTCGACGCCGTCCGCACCCCGGTCGGCAAGCGCGGCGGGCAGCTGCGCGACTGGCACCCGGTCGACCTGCTCGCGCACACCCTCACCCACCTCGTCGACCGCACCGGCGTGGCCCCGGACTCGCTGGCCGACGTGATCGTGGGCTGCGCCCTGCAACGCGGCGAGCAGACCGGCAACGTCGCCCGCACCGCGCTGCTCGGCGCCGGGCTGCCGATCGGTCTGCCCGGCACCACCCTGGACCGGCAGTGCGGCTCCGGTCAGCAGTCGGTCCATTTCGCGGCGCAGGGCGTGCGCTCCGGCGAGTACGACGTCGCGATCGGCGCCGGTGTCGAGTCGATGTCGCGGGTCGATCTCGGTCCGCTGTTCGACCCGAGCGGGCCGCGGGGCGAGTGGTACGGCGAGCGGGCGCTCGCCCGGTTCGAGGGCAACCTGCCTGCCCAGGGTCCGTCCGCCGAGCTGGTCGTCGCCAAGTGGGGCTACACCCGCGACCAGCTCGACGACTTCGCCGTCCGCAGCCACCAGCGGGCCGCCGCGGCGACCGACGCCGGGCACTTCGCGGCGCAGCTCGTGCCGCTGGAGGGCGTCGACGGCCCGATGACCCGCGACGAGGGCATCCGCGCCGCGCCCGACCGGCAGCGGATGGCCACGTTGACGCCGGTCTTCGACCCGGCGGGCGCGATCACCGCCGCGAACTCGTCCCAGATCAGCGACGGCGCCGCCGCGCTGCTCGTCGCCGACCGGTCGTACGCGGAGGCGGTGGGCCTGCGGGCGCGGGCGCGGATCGTGTCGATGGCGGTCGCCGCCGACGACCCGGTTCTGCAGTTCACCGCGATCCTCGCCGCCACCCGCGCCGCGCTCGACCGGGCCGGGCTGACGATCGTTGACATCGACCTGGCCGAGGTCAACGAGGCGTTCGCGCCCGTCCCGATGCTCTGGCGCGACGAGTTCGGCTACCCGGACGACCAGCTCAACGTGAACGGCGGCTCGATCGCGATCGGCCACCCGCTCGGCTCGACCGGCGGACGCCTGCTCACCCAGCTCCTCGACGAGCTGGAGCGTCGCGAGGCCCGCTACGGCCTACTCACCGTCTGCGAAGCCGCCGGCATGGCCAACGCCACCGTCATCGAACGCCTCCCCTGACCCCACCCGCGCACCGACGAAGGAGTCCCTCGTGCCGGCACCCACCCGCACCGTCGTGACCGGATACCCGTCCACGATGGGCGACGACGTCCAGCTCAACACCACCACCCTGATCCGGCACGCCGCCCGGACCCACGGCGACCGCGAGATCGTCTACCGGCTCCCGGACGGCGGCTGGGGCCGCTACACCTACGCCGACGCCTACGACCGCATCGTGCGCGGGGCGAACGCCCTGGCCGGCCTCGGCGCCGGCCCGGCCACCCGGGTCGGCATCCTCGACTGGAACAGCCGCCGTCACTACGAGCTCTACTGGGCGATCCCCGGTCTCGGGTCGGTGATGGTGCAGCTCAACCTGCGCCTGGGGCCCGAGGACCTCTCCTTCGTCGTCGCCGACAGCGGGACCTCGATCGTCTGCGTGGACGAGACGCTGCTGCCGGTCGCCGAGGCCGTGGCCCCGATGCTGCCCGACGTCACCGCGTGGGTCGTGCTGACGGACAAGCCGCTCGACCAGATCAGCACGACGCTGCCGAACGTGCACCACTACGAGGACCTCGTCGCTGCCGCGGCGCCCCGGATCGACTGGCCGGAGATCGACGAACGCTCCGCCTACGGCGCCTGCTACACGACCGGCACCACCGGCCGGCCGAAGGGCGTCTACTACTCGCACCGCGCGATCTGCCTGCACTCCTTCTCGCTCGCCACGAACATCGGCATGACCCTCGACGACTGCACGATGCTGATCACGCCGATGTTCCACGGACAGGCCTGGGGCCTGCCGCAGGCGGCCACCCTGACCGCCAACAAGATCGTCTTGCCGGGCCGGTACACGGCCGAGGACACCAGGCCGCTCACCGACGCGCTGATCGCCGAGGACGTGACCGTCACCAACGGTGCTCCCGCGATCTTCGGGCCGATGCTGGACTACATCCGCTCGCTCGAGGACAAGCCCGACCTGGGACGGCTGCGGATGATGTCGGGCGCGACCGAGCCGCCGCTGTCGTTGATGCGCGGCTTCGCCGAGCTGACCGGCGCGGAGATCGTGCACGCCTACGGCGCGACCGAGACCACGCCGCTGGTCACCATGAACCGGTACAAGCCGGGCGTGCGTGCCCGGCTGTCCGGTGACGACCTGCTCGAGCTCAAGCGCAAGCAGGGGCTCCCCGCCACCCTGGTCGACGTCCGGCTCGTCGACGCGGCCGGCGAGGACGTCCCGCACGACGGCGTCGCCCAGGGCGAGATCTGTGTGCGCGGCCCGTGGATCACCACGCGCTATCACAACATGGCCGATGCCGACGACCGTTTCACGGGCGGCTGGTGGCGCAGCGGCGACGTCGGCACGATCGACCCGGACGGCTACCTCAAGGTCACCGACCGGCTCAAGGACGTGATCAAGAGCGGCGGCGAGTGGATCTCCTCCATCGACATGGAGAACCTGCTGGCCGGCCACCCCGCCGTCGCCCAGGCGGCGGTCGTCGGGCTGCCGCACCCCAAGTGGCAGGAGCGGCCGTTCGTGCTCATCGTCCCGACCCCCGGGCACGAGGTGACGCTCGCGGACCTGCATGCGCACCTGTCGTCGGCGTTCGCGTCCTGGCAGCTGCCGGAGTCCTTCATCACGGTCAGCGAGATCCCCCGCACCAGCGTCGGCAAGTGCGACAAGAAGACCATCCGCACGACGTGGGCCGGTCACTACGGCGGTACCGATGACTGAGCAGCCCACCGAGACCCTGGTCTCCGCCGAGCGGCACGGCCCGGTCGCACTGCTCACGCTGGAGCACGTCGGGTCCTACAACGCGCTCGGCCGCGACCTGGTCGCCGAGCTGACCGGCCGGCTCACCGACGCGGCCGCCGACCCGGATGTGCGCGTCGTGGTCGTCACCGGCGCCGGCCCGGCGTTCTGCGCCGGCGCCGACATCGCCGAGGTCCCGGCCATGATCGGCGCCGCGCCGACCGACGAGCTGCCGTTCGACCGGCTCTTCGACGTCCTCACCGACTACCCGACACCGACGGTCGCGGCCGTGCGCGGCATCGCGTACGGCGGCGGGTGCGAGCTGGCGTTGGCCTGCGACATCGCGATCGCCGGCCATTCGGCCCGGTTCGCCGTCCCCGAGGTCAAGCTCGGGGTCATTCCCGGGGCCGGTGGCACGCAGCGGCTCGTGCACGCCGTCGGCAAGGCCAAGGCGATGCGCATGCTGCTGTCCGGCGACGCGGTCGACGCCGCATGGGCCTGCGACGCCGGGCTGGTCGCCGACGTGGTCGACGATGACGAGGTCGTCCCGGCCGCGATCGGGCTGGCCCGCCGCATCGCCGGGAACGCGCCGCGCGCCGTGGCACTCGCCGCGGACGCCGCCCGCCGAGCCCACGACCAGCCGCTGCGGGAAGGGCTGGCGACCGAACGCCACAACTTCCTGCGCGCGCTCGGCACCGACGACGCCCGCGAGGGGCTGTCCGCCTTCACCGCGGGCCGCACACCAGCCTTCACCGGCCGATGAGAGGGAGCATCCGATGATTCTCGACGACTACCGCGCCCCCTGGGCCACCCAGGAGCTCGACGACCTCCGCGGGCTCGCCCGCACCTTCATCGCGAAGGAGGTCGTGCCGAACCAGGAGCGCTGGGCGGCGGCGCACATGGTCGACCGCGAGTTCTGGCGGGCCGCCGGCCGGGCCGGGCTGCTCTGCATCAGCATCCCCGAGGAGTACGGCGGCGGCGGCGCGACGTTCGCCCATGAGGCCGTCATCGCCGAGGAGCAGGCCCGCGTCGGTGACGACGCCTGGGCCAACATGGTCCACAGCACGATCGTCGCGCACTACATCAACGCGTTCGGTACCGAGGAGCAGAAGCAGCGCTGGCTGCCCGGCATGGCCTCCGGTGACCTCGTCGGCGCGATCGCCATGACCGAACCCGGAACCGGCTCGGACCTCCAAAGCGTCCGCACCCGCGCCCGCCGCGACGGCGACCACTATGTGATCGACGGTGCCAAGACGTTCATCTCCAACGGCACCCACTGCGACCTGCTGGTCGTCGTCGCCCGCACCGGGGACGACGAGGGCGGCAAGGGGCTGTCCCTCATCGTCGCCGAGACCGAGGGCCTGGAGGGCTTCGAGCGCGGCCGCGTGCTGGACAAGATCGGCCAGCACGGCCAGGACACCCGGGAGCTGTTCTTCTCCGGCATGCGGGTCCCGGCGGGCAACCTGCTCGGCACCCAGGGACGCGGCTTCGCACAGCTGATGCAGCAACTGCCGCAGGAACGACTGATCATCGCGGTGGCCGGCGCCGCGGCCGCCACCGCGGCAGTCCGCGAGACGATCGCCTACGTGAAGGAGCGGGAGGCGTTCGGTCAGAACCTGATGAGCTTCCAGAACACCCGCTTCGTGCTCGCCGAGTGCGCCACCGACGCGACGGCCGCCCGCAGCATGGTCGACGGGTTCATCCCCCGCCACATGGCGGGCGAGCTGGACGCCGCGTCCGCTTCGATGGCGAAGTTCTTCTGCACCGACGTGCAGAACAACGTCGTCGACCGCTGCCTGCAGCTGTTCGGCGGGTACGGCTACATGAACGAGTACCCGATCGCGCGCATGTTCACCTCGGCCCGCGTGCAGAAGATCTACGGCGGCACCAACGAGATCATGAAGGAGCTTGTTGCCCGGTCCCTGTGAGAAGGCCGTCCACCAGATGGAGCGTCGATATCCCACGAGAGGAACCCCTACCGGGACACCCCCGCCCCGGCCAGCGCCGAAGCATCGGCCCAGTACGAGGTGTCCCGTAAGCCTGGTTCGGTGAATAGTTCCGGTGAGGGGGCCATAACCGGCAGACTGCCCCGGTGACCGGACTGCTGATCGGCTACGCCCGCTGCTCCACCGACGCCCAGGACCTCACCGCTCAACGCGACGCCCTCACCGCGCTCGGCGTCGCGACCGAGCGGATCTACGTCGACCACGGCCTCACCGGCACGAACCGCGCCCGGCCCGGGCTACGCGAAGCCCTTGCCGCATGCCGCGCCGGCGACACCCTCGTGGTCACGAAGCTTGATCGCCTCGCCCGCTCGGTGCCCGACGCCCGTGCGATCGCCGACGAGCTCACTGCCGGCGAGATCAAGCTCTGCATCGGCGGCTCGGTGCACGACCCCACCGACCCAATCGGCCGACTGCTGTTCAACGCACTCGCCATGATCGCCGAGTTCGAGGCCGATCTCGTCAGGATGAGGACACGAGAGGGTATGAAGGTCGCCAAAGCCAAGGGCCGGCTGCGCGGCAAGCAGCCCAAGCTCTCGCCGCGGCAGGAAGCGCACCTCGTCTCACTCCACGCCGCCGGCGAGCACACCATCAGCGAGCTCGAGGAGCTCTTCTCCGTCACCCGCTCCACGGTCTACCGAGCGCTCTCCCGCGCTCGCGCGAAGGTGGTCTGATCCGACCGGCTCGGCCGTTACCTTGCACTTCGGGCCGTCGCCGACTGCGGTCTCCCGCGCAACCACCATCCGCAGCTCAAGAGGCTACTCAGCTATATCCGCCCGATTTTCGGCGAGTACTACGGCGACCCCCAGCTCGCCGCGAAGTCTCGCTGACCCTCGATCGCGCGTTTCGCCGCTTGAAGGTGCCGACGACCCTCGGCGAGACGGTGACCGAGGTCCCCATCGCCACCGTCCGGGATCGCGCCGTCAAGACTGCTGAGGGCAGCCTCAACCATGCTCATGACCGTGAGCATGGTGCTCTCGAGCGTGTCACCGGGAGGGGAGGAGGACTGCGGGGCCGGTTGCTCGGCGGGGTCGCTCAGGCCCTCATCTGAGGCCGCACAACCCGTCGTCGCGTGATCGTTGTTGGAAACCGGGTTTCCAACGCCACTCCCCCGTGTCTCGCCTGTCTCCTGGACGGCCTCAGATCCGGCACCCTGTTCCGTCGCGGCCTCAGACTCGGAGGCCTGGCCTTGAGCCTGAGGTTCGACTCGTGGCGTGGGAGCCACCTTGGCGAAGGGCGGCCCACCAGCCAGTCGCATGCGCTGCTCGTCCTCGGGCAGACCACCGAGTTCGCGCGCCTGCTTCGTGTTGAGCCCCCCGTCGCGCAGGAGCGCCTGAAACTCCGGAAGGAGTTGGAGCAACACGACGCGCTGCTTGACGTAGGTGTGGGACTTGCCGATGGCCGCCCCCACCGACCGGAGGGTCTCGCCCTCCCGCTCAAGGCGGCGCTGAAGCTGGGAAGCTTCGAGAAGTGGCGGCAGATCCTTCCGATGGATGTTCTCGATCAAGATGCGGTCGTCGAGATCCTCGGCGGACTTGATGTCCTCGATGACCCTGACGTCGAAGTGGGGCTGTTCGGCAAGCACTGCCGCGGCGCGCCGTCGGTTGCCGATGATCACGACCCAGGGTGCATCGTTGAGGAGCCCCTCGCGGTCCGGATAAACACGCAGGTACTCGTCCAGGGAAGCGATCAGCGCGGGCTGGAGCTGGCCCACCCGTCGCATGGACTCGGCGAGCTCCATCAGCTCGGGATCGTCGTCGTCATACCGCGGATTGCGTGGGTTCGCCTGGACGTCGGACAGCGGGACCCGAGTCGGGGTCGCCATGCGGCTGCGAAGCGCGTCGTGTGCAGCCGCGCTCCTTGAGCTTGCGCTCGGCCGGCGGCTCTCCATCGCGGCGAAGTCCTTCTTCCTGGACATTCGTCAGTCACTCCCCTGCGAGTTCTGGGCATCCGCTGACAGCGACTCCAGCGGCGGCAGACCGGTCCACTCGTGCTCAGAACTCAGCCCCGCCGCGACGTCCAGGCGAGTGGCGATGCGGCGATAGGCGTCTGAGATCGAATGAGAGGGCTTGTAGTCGACGACTGTGGCTCCCGACAGCCAGGCTTCCTCAACCACCGCGGCGAGCGGCAGATGCGCGAGGATGGGAAGCGCCGGGATGCCGGGAGCAGGGTTGCCGTAGCCCTCCAGCTCCTCCATCTTGAACTTCGCAATGCCAGAGAGCGGGCGGCGATAGATGCCCGGGACCAGGCCGTACAGCTCGCGGCGCGGCAGCCGCATCTCCTCCTCGATCACAGCGATCTGCTCGATGAGCAAGCGGAGTGCCCTAAGGCTGGTGTTGTTCGGCTGGACGGGGATGACCAGTCCGTCGGCCGCCACGAGTGCGTTGTCGGTGAGGATGTCGAGTGAGGGCGGGCAGTCGATCAGCACGTGGTCGTACGTGCCCTCCGGCAGCCCCTCAAGCAACCGGGCCAGGCGGGACTCGGGCATCCGGGTCCGACCGTAGAGCTCCCTGACCACCAAGAACATGGCGACGCTGGTGGGGATGAGGTCGAGTTGGCCTCCGCTCGTGTGAGGCTTCCGTCGAAGGATGAGGTCCTCGACTGGACCTTCGTACTTGCCGACCAGGGCGTGCGCCAGGTTCGGCAGGTCGGGATCGACCTCGTCCTCTCCAAGGGCCTCTGTCGTGAGGTGCCCCTGAGCGTCCAGGTCGATGAGGAGGACTCGCCGACCACGTTCTGCGAGTGCACCGCCAGTGCCGACGGTGAGACCCGTCTTCCCGACCCCGCCCTTCTGGTTGAGGATCGCGGTGATGCGGGGGAGTGGCGAAGCGGCGTGCGAGGGGCGAGATTCCACAGGTCTACCTCTGTGAGTCGTCGTCGGAGAAGACGCGCTGGTCAAGAAGCCAACGCCGCCAGTAGGCCACTCGGTCTGCGTCGGGTTTGAACTCGGTGGGCCAGCCGTCAGCCGCAATCTGGCGAAGAACGTCACGAACTCGACTGCGGCCCACACGCGTGCGGGAGTTGATCCGAGCCAGGTGTGGATCGACGACGGCGTGCATCGCCCGAGCAGTCTGGTCAAGAGTAAACGGGATGGGTCTGTAGACCACGAGGACCTCGTCCCCGTGCTCGTCGCGCCTCGCGACCAGCGCACTTTCCCTCATGGACACCTCGAACAGCGCTAGTCGGGTAAGTACCGGGAACTGTACCGGCTAGCTCGGCGAGTCCCGTCGGGGACACGCCGGCTCGTTACTGAGTGCCGAGGTGCACGAATGGAGCAAGTCTGTGCCTGGAAACCGGGTTTCCAAGCCCATCAGCCCATGAAGGCTGAGCGAGGAGGCTGCCTGAAGTGGGTTGACCAGCTAGAGGTCGAACATATGTTCGTATACCGTGCCTCTCGTGTCCGAGTACTTGAGTCCTGCCGCCGCCGAGAAGCACCTCCTGGTCGCCGCTGCTGCGGAGCTGCGACACCTTGCCCAGCAGGGCGCATACGCGGGACTCCGCGGACGGGATGTGGGCTTCTCGTTCGCCGCGGCGCTCGACTGCCTTGTGCAGGGCAGAGACCCCAGGCGAGACCTGGTGAAGGGTGCCGAGCGTCTGGTCTATGGACCTGATGGCCCGAACGATCCGCGTGCCAGCCGCTCGAAGGGACTCGGTAACTACTAGGAAGCGTCCCGAGGCCTCGGCGGTTAGTAACTGCGGCGGCCGCGTGGTGTCTTGGAAACCGGGTTTCCAAGACACCGCATGGAGGAATGGCTCCTGCGGGGTGCGCGACCAGCGGTTTCGTCCCCCGGGAGCCGTCAGTCGACGGTCAACGCCGGAACTGTGTCGCGAAAGTGGCGGCAGCGAGGCCAGCCGCACACAGGGCAGGTCGGGATGTCGCGCGGCAGGGGAGTGTCCTCAGCGGGAGACCAGGCCACGCCTGGCACCTCAGAGAGAGGCCGATCCTCGACAGCCTCATCGACCTGCGAGGCGTCGACGAAGTAGCCGAGCTCACGAAGCTCCATCGCCATTCGGGGCGACACCATCCCTGACACCTCGCCAGCGGTCACCGACGGACCGTAGCAGCGCATCAAACGCGGCACGGGAAGTATGAGCGCAAGCCAGTGGAGGACCTGTGGGCGGAGTCCTGAGCCGCCGACAAGATCATCGTGCACCGCCGGGATAGGTAGAGAACAGCTCGGACCAGCGCGCGAGGGCCTCCTGGAGCGGATGGCTGTCCTCGAGCGCGCGAACCTCAGGCGAGGAAGAGAGGGCCGCCAGCGCAAACCGGACCAGCTGAAGAGCCCCTGGAGTGCTGGCGCCTTCGCGCAGGTCACGACCCACTTCCGCCAGCCAGTCTGCGGCCTCCTCATCGGCCAGGTGGACATGGGCGACGCCGACCGCGGCCGCCGACCGGATCTGAGTCTGATTCCGGGCGATCCACTCCAGCTCGTCTCCTTGTTGTCGCTGGTCCGGTGCGCTCGCGCCCGTGGAGACGACGGCAGGCTGACCTCGTAGCCGAGCGACCTTCTCCTGGCCCGCTCTGCGACGGTCGTGCACTCCCTGGCGGCTTCGAATGCCGAGCCGTTGGCCGACCAGGCGAGGGGGGACTCCAAGTCGCTCTGCCTGCTCCAAGAGCCAGAGCTCGATCGTCTCTCCCGACCACCACAGGAAGAGCCGAAGTTCGAGACCATCGAGCACGTCAGCTTCCCGGACCCACGCTGGGACGCCCTGGCTGTACCTCCGCAGGTAGTCGAGTACTTCCATGGGGGCGTCCGACAAGCGCCACGCGTTCGGGTCGTCGATACGGCGGCGCCGCTCCACTATCCGTTCGATCGCAGCATCGGCCTGCTCGGCGCTCACGGAAGGCGGTATGGCCACCGTCAGATTTTCTCTGACGCGCCCGGGGAAGGGCCACATGGATCTCCGCTGGTCCGGACAGGTGGCCCACGCGTTACGCGCGGCGCTGTCTGCCGGAAGCGACGAGAGGAGCGTCCTCAAACGGACATAGCGGACCGAACTCTCTCCGGGAGTCGCCGTCCTGCATCCAAGCCGCTGGTCGCGGCATGGTCTGGCCAAGGAGGGACGGGTGTGCACACTGAGGTGGAGTGGGCCAGTTCCTCGGCTTGGACCTGAACCCGTCCAGCTCGCAGCGGCACGAACTCTCGCAGGGCCGCTGATCCGGGTCTCGCATGAAGGTGGCCGTGCCCTCAGCGTGGCGAGGTCAGGGACCTGGCCGGCGACGATGTAGATGGCGCTCCGGGCGACGGCCCCCGCACGGTCGATCTAGCGCTGATGGAACCGCATTAGGCGAGGGTCACGTCCACGCCCGATTCGACGCTGTGGCGCCCCCCGGTTGCGATCCATCAGCTCACGGAACAGGTGCTGATGCATGCCTGCGTCGAGGCGAGCCCGGTCCCCGAGGCCCCCTCGCGCACGCGTGCGCGCACGTCGCGTGTGGCCCCGGGGGAAGGGCTTCCAGAGTGCGAGAAATTTCCCGCTGCCGTCGTCAGTAGGCCGCAGGCAAGAGACGCTGACACGAGAGAGGCCGCGTCACGGTTCAAGGGCTTGTCGGCGATCGTCTCCGCGGTCCGCGCCGTCATTGCGTGAATGGGTCTCGATCGGCCGTGTCGCTCCGGAGAACCGGGAGAGTTGCACCTGGGTCGCCTACGGGCCAGCCCCTCAGATCGAGAGCGCGAGTCGCGATGCGGGAGCCGCTCGGCCCCGGAGCGACGGGGTGGTCGAGGGCTGCAGTGGAAGCCACCAGACCGCGTGGAGGGGGAGGGCCCGCAAGGGACGCAGTGGAAATTTCCACCTGCCTGTTGAGAGGCTGGGAGAGCAGCTACACGCGATGCGCGCGCACGCACGTGATGACCGGGAAATTTCCGGTCCTGCGGGCGAGGTTGCTCTTCGAGTCTCGGGCCCGTTGCCCAGCCCCCTAGTCGCGCTTAGTCTTGAAGCGACTAACCTGTGGGCGACTACGAGACGGGGACGCAGGATGATCACTCGCGCGCTGGCCACCACGCCGGACTGCCGCAACGGGAACTGCCCGACGGTCTGGGGACCGTTCGGTGGGTCCGTCATCGTCCAGGGCTACGCCGTCAGGCCGGGCACGGTCGCCGTTCCCGCCGAGATCCTCGAACGTGCTGCCCAAGCTCTCCGCGCCGAAGGGCACGGGATCCCGGCACAGCGAGGCGCCAGCGCGGTGACGCGCGTCGGTCTCAACTTCGAGGTGACCGGTGACCCCACGACTCCCGGCGTTCTCGCCCTGACATTTCCGCCCGGCGAAGCAGGCGTTGAGCTCCCCGGAGCCGTCATCGTCCGAGACGCGCTAGCGACCGAGGAGGCAGCATGACCCCCGAGGACCTCGACGAGCTCTACAGGACCTACGAGCACACCGCCTTTCGGCTGGAATGTCGCGACACCTACGCCATCCCGGGCGAAGACCCGGACTTCGACGACTTCCTCGCCGGGCGGCCCTTCGCTCCGCGGACACCGGACGACGACGACTGGCTGGCCAACGTGCGCCACCAGGTCCAGGCGGGAAAGTACTTCGGTCGGGTTCGGATGCTCGGGCACCCGGTCAGCGACTACACCCGCTTCGAGATGAGCACCTACCCGCAGGAGAACATCCCGGCAGGGGAGGAGGTGCGAATCCTGGATCGTCGCTGGCTGCACGCCGACAACGACGCATGGACGCACCAGGACTTCTGGCTGTTCGACGACACGATCGCGGTCCTGCAGCACTACGACGATGCAGGTCGGTTCCTCGGCGTCAGCCAGGCTGCCGATCCTGCGCCCTATGTCGCCATCCGCCGGCGCGCTCTGAGGCTCTCCGTGCCGTACGACCAGTACCGCCTGGTCCCGGCCCAGCGCGGCGGCGAGCACGACACCCCGACGCGCGCTGCGAGTGCCGTTGAGTAGTGACGACCTTGACCCCAGGCACCGGCGTTTCGGCGAGCGGCTGAAGAAGCTGCGCCAGGACGCCGGCCTCTCCGCGGCCGCACTTGGGCAGGGGCTCGGTTGGTCACAGAGCAAGGTCTCCAAGATCGAAAATGCTCGGACCGGCTTCACCAGCACCGATATCGAGAGCTGGCTGGACCAGTGCCGTGCTGACGACGAGGTCCGCGAGGCCGTTCTCGGAGAGGCGGCGGAGCTCGGCACCCGCGTGCGCCCGTGGCGCAACGCCGACCGACCCGACCACGCCACCCAGCAGCGAGTCCGAGCCGTCCGTGACGTCGACGCCACTGAGATCCTGATCTTCCAGTCCGAAGTGGTACCTGGGCTGCTCCAGACCCCGGAGTACACGCGGAGGCTCCTCGAGGTGCACAGCCTCGTACCCCCCGAGGCGATCCCGGCGGCCGTCATCGCCCGCATGGACCGGCAGACCGTGCTGTTCGACGAGGCCAAGCGCATCGAGGTCGTCATCACGGAGACAGCGCTGCGCTGGAGGCCGGGGACCATCGCCCTGAGCCGCGCCCAGCTCGACCGCATCGGGACTCTGGCGGCTTTGCCCAACGTCGAGATCGGTGTGATCAGCCGCGAGCAGCAGGAGCTTGCGCGTCCACTGCATTCGTTCGTACTGCTCGAGTTCTCCGACGAGCCTGCCGCCGTCCAGGTCGAGACCCTGACCGCCGAGCAGGAGGTCACCGATCCCGCCGATGTCGCCCTCTACCGCGATTTCTTCACCGAGCAGCGCGAGCAGGCCGTCCGAGGAACCGACCTGACGGCGCTGCTGGCCGCCATCAGCGACGAGCTGCAGGCGTCAGCACAGACGCTGTCGTAGACGATTCGTTCCGGGTCGCCGCGCGCATTGACCCTCTCTTCAGGAGGGCGAATGCTGCTGGCGTGAGCGGAGCCGAGGGCGACTACTACACCGGCGAGTACCTCCAGGACATAGCCGAGACGAGGCTTCTGGAGATCGGTGGTGAGCGGCTGCGCCGGCTGGCCCACGATGAAGCCGGCCGCTACGTCGATGAGCGCTACCCCTGGGACGGACAGGGTGCAGAGCCCGCAGAGCGCGTCAGCGCCTACATCGCGGTCCTCTGGCAATGCGGCGACGCCGAAGAGCCCATCCCGCGATAGCGCGCCCGGCTACGCCTCCGGGAGGACGGCGAGATCTTCCCTACGCAGGTCGAGGCGGACCCGTCGATAGCCCGTGGGATGACGCCATCGCCCCTGGTCGCGGGCGGTGTCGACGTCGAGCTCCACGACGACCTCAGGCCGAACCCGTGTGTAGTGCAGAGGAGACGAGCTCCCGAATCTCGGACGCAGGGTCTCTGGCCAGGGGTGATCGTCGGTCGGCCGCAGGAGCACGCTCAGCTCGTCCCGCGCAGCTCGCGGGAGGGGAAGGGTCTGGCCGACGACCCGAAGTCGTCCGCGCTGGTCGGGAAGCCCGAGGACGAGTGCCTTCGGGGCACGCACGGGGCCGATCACCCCACCCACGACGGCCTCACCGCTGAGTCTAGTGCGGACCTTCCGCCACCGCTGCCGCGTGGAGTACGTGTGCTCGGCGTGCTTGGACACCACGCCCTCGATCCCAGCCGCGGAATGCTCGGTGAGCCAGGTGAGCGCCACCTCGGGATCATTCGTCATCGGGACCAGCGCCAACGGGAGCCGGGCCCCGGCGAGTAGCCGGGTGAGGCGCTCTCGGCGCGCGGCATACGACTTCCGTCGCAGGTCGAGGGGCCCGACGGCCAGGACGTCGAACACCACGTATCCCACCGGGGACGCCGTGCCACCGCCGAGTCGACGCTGCAGACCAGGAAAGTCCAGGCGGCCGTTGCGCCAGCAGACCAGCTCGCCATCGAGGACTGCGCCCGGACATTGCCGTGCGACCGCGGCGGCGATCTCCGGGAACGCGGTGGTGAGGCTGCGAACCTGACGGCTCTGCAGATGGACGGTCCCGTCGGCTGCCGGGAACGCCAACGCACGAAAGCCGTCGAACTTCGGCTCATGACACCAGCTGGGACCAGTAGGTATCCGCTCGGCGGTGCGCGCGATCATGGGCGCGATCGGATACCTCACGGGGTACCGGATTGACGAGCTCACCAGACGACGGTAAGCCGGTCACGGGGCGTTGAGAGCCGCAGGACGGAGGGAGATTGTCCGCGTGGGCCCATGAGCCCAGCGGAGCCGCCAGATTCGTCGGTTCCCACCGGTACGGTCCGGGCATGCCCGACGAGCTGCTCGACGACGAAGGTCACCCCGACGCCTCGGCGATCATCGGCAAGTTCTGGCACCGCGACGGCCCGCACACCCCTGAGAGCGTGCGCAGTGCGGCGCTCGCGATTGACGAGTTGACTCACTATCTCGCGCGGGCGACGTGGCGACGTCACGTCCTGCCGTCCGGTCCTGCGCTCTACGAGTTCGTCGGGGAGCTGCGCTCGGCGATCGGACGGCTCGACCAGGTGCTCGACCAGGCGGCGCGTCACGCCGGCGCCCTCGTCGACGACCCGACTCTCTATGACGATCGACGGGACGGGCGAGACCCGGCACAGACCGCCCGCGAGGTGCAGGGCGGCCTCGACGCCGCTCGGGTCGTGTTGGGGCCCGTGGCCGAGGCGCTCGGCCAGACTCACTCCGCCTCCGGCCATCTCGGGCACGACACCTGAAGGGCGGTACCTGAGAGCGGGCTCCGTCCCTGGTCAGGCCCTATCCCCGGACCGTAGTGTCGTTGGTGCTGGGCCACGTCATACCCCCCGTGGCGTGGCCCAGCGCCAACGGCCGCACCATCGGTTGGCGAGAACTCACAATCGGCCCTCTGCTCCTCGCGTCTCGTTCCGCGACCACCAGCCAGATGCAGCGACGACCTCCCGCCCGAGTGCGCGTCGAGCCCTCGTAGGGCAGGGAGCTCCGCGCCATTGCTGATTGCGGCGCACCGGAGGGATGTGTGGGGGCGCAGTCCTGGACTGCGTCGGCCGAAGTGGCTGCGACGCAGCGGAACGTCGCCGCCGGCCCAGGGACGGAGCAGGTGACACTCCGGAAGTAGTCGGATTGCGACTAGACATTAGTCGGATCTAGACTAGACTGATGCGAAGAGGGCCCCAGCGGCGGCAACCGCTGAGGCCCGGCGGACACCTGACTCACCCATCCACGAGGAAGCCAGACGCCCATGACGACCGTAGCCCCCGTATCGGTGGTGCTCGCGATAGCCGATCGGCCGCGAGCGGAGACGCCGTGCACGGACGACCCCGAACTGTTCTTTCCTGTCGGGACGAGCGGCCCGGCACTACTGCAGATCGCTGAAGCCAAGGCCCACTGCCAGCGTTGCCCGGCACTGGACCGCTGCCTCGCCCTGGCGTTGGAGACGGGCCAGGACCACGGGATCTGGGGGGCGACCACGGAGCAGGAGCGCCGTGCCCTTCGGCGCCGTGGAGCCTCGCACGGTCGTCGGCGGGGGAGCCGGCGATGAGCGCGCCGACCAACGGGCACCGTTTCACCCCCGACGAGCTCGCTTCGGAGACGATCGCGATCGCTCTTTCCCCGGACACATCCGAGCCCACGACCCTCGAGTCGCCCTACGAGGAGCAGGACGAGCGAGCGGCGACACGACGCAGGCCGCTGCGAGCCGATCGCGGTAACGACGATGTCCGGCACCTCGAGCAGGAGGTGCGCCGAGCAAGAGGGCTCGTCGCGCTGCAGGACGACCAGGCGCTTCAGCAGGCGTTGTCCTCCCGAGAGCGGGCAGCGGACCGGAAGGTCACCGAGAAGCTGCGAGCGCTGGAGCGCGGCGAGAAGCTGAAGGCCGGGAAGAACGTCGCGCGGGTGGCGCAGCGCAACCGGTCCGACGAGGAATGGGCGGGGCGGGCTCGGCGCAGCCGAGAACGGCTCCTGAACCCCAACAGGCGCCTTGCCGCGGTCTATCGCCGCTACGTCGCGCTGCGGCTCGGCCCCGCCTTTGTTCTGTTCGCCGGTGTCGTCTGGAACTCCGACCGGGTCCACGACGGCCTCGTCGGACCGGATGGCACCGCCCTGGCCTACCTGGTCGAGCCCCTGGCATCCGTCCTCCTCATCGTCAGCCTGTTCGCCCAGGCCACCGCGGTCGAGCACGGGCAGAAGGTCCGACGGTCGTTCGTCCTGTTCGACGTCGGCTTCCTGATCGCCTCGCTGCTGCTCATGGTCGTTCCCTGGGGCCTGCGCTTTGGCTGGAGCGCCGGTGACCTGCTCGCCAACACCATCCCCTCGGTGCTCATCGCAGGGGCAGTCGTCGGCTGGCACGTCCTGAACCGCCTCTTCTCCGACGTCTTCGCCGACCTGCACGACGAGCTCTCCCCGACCCGGCTCGATGAGGTCACCACCGATGTGGTGGTGCTCTACGAACGCAGCAAGCGAGAGATCGCCGCCGGGCGGATCCCGGTCAACGACATCGGACGGCCCAGCACCGAAGCCATCCGCAAAGCCTTCGGAATCGGAAAGGGACGAGCGCAGCTCACGGGCGACGCCTTCGACGCCGTCTCCCGCTCCTTGCCTCCGACGACTTCCTGACCAGCGTGTCTCCGCTCCGCTTGCCTGTGCGGGCCCCACGGCCCGCGGAGCGGGACACGCGCCCTGCTCGCCTCCGGCCTAAGGACCCCTCCCAACGGCCGGAGGCGAGCACCCCGCACCACCAGGAGCACCAGATGACCGAGAAGCTCGCACTCACTCTGATCACCGACGACGGCCAGCGACTGGAGCCGATCCGCGAGATCGACGCACAGGCTGACGAGCCGCGCACGATCTGGCCTCACGCGGTTGACATGGCCGTCGACCACGCCATCGAGGACGGCTACCGCGTCGAGGTCGCCTGCGACCAGGCGGTGCTCTACGAGCTGCGGTGCGTGTGATGGCCGGCCGTCGGCGCACCAACAACGTAGGAGCGGAGCTGCCCACGACGCTGCGGAAGGCGCGGCCCATGACACGAAGGGCGCGACTGATGACCCGCTTCGCCGCGGCGACGAGCGACGTCGAGCGCCTGACTGCGGCCAGCGATTACCTGCGAGGGGCCGCTGCCCGCCGCCACCCCGAGCCCGACCAGGCCGAGGAGATCCTGCAGACCGTCACCAGACAGATGATCGACGCCGGTGACGCGCTGCTGACTCTGCAGGCCCGCGAACGGCTCCACCCGACGACGAGGAGCCGACGATGAGGAGCCGACGATGAGCGTCGACAGCCAGGCACCCGCCGCGGGCGAGTCGCGTGAACTCGCCCCGGCGCCGCCGAAGCCCCCGGGCGCGGCGCCTCGTTCCCTGTGGCCCACCAACCGACCCCCGTGGCGCGCCCGCATCACCCGCGCGCTCGACGAGCTGCGCTTCGTCAACGAGCAGCCTCCCTCGCTCGCCGACCTGATCGCCATTGCCTGAGGTTCCCCCGCCGGCTCGGAGTGCTGATTAGCTGACCGGGGCCGGGTCGGCCCCGTTGGCGGGTGATGCGGGTTGATCGTCCAGGACGCCCTCCTGGGCGTGCCAGGTGGCCTCGTACTCATCCGGTGAGAGCCATCCGAGGCGGGCCTGGATGCGTTCGGTGTTGTACCAACCGTCGATGTAGGCGAACAGCTCGTTCTCTGCCTCCTCGCGGGTCCGCCACGATTTCCGGTAGACGAGCTCGGTCTTGAGTGTGGAGAAGAAGTTCTCCATGAGCGCGTTATCGTAGGAATCGCCGACCGAACCCATCGACGCGAGAATCCCGTGGTCTTCCAGGCGCTGCCCGAATCTTAGAGACGTATAGTTCGAGCCGCGATCCGAGTGGTGGACTATCTGTCCGCTGGCGACGTTGCGGGTCCAGACCGCGTACTCGAGCGCGCCGAGGATGAGGTCGGTGTCGCAGCGGTCCGAGCAGCGCCAGCCCACGATGCGGTTGGAGAAGGCGTCGCGGACCGCGGCCAGCCAGAACACGCCCTCCCCGCACGGGATCCGGGTGGCGTCGGCGACCCACAGCCGGTCTGGCGCTGCGGCGGTGAAGTCGCGGTTGACCAGGTCGGGAGCCGGGGTGTGGTGCGGGTTCTGCCTGGTCGAGGCGACACGCCAGCGTTTGCGTAGGAACGCGCCCTGCAGCCCGTGCTCGCGCATCAGCCGCTCGACTCGCTTGCGGGAGACGTGGCGTCCGCGGCGGCGCAGGGTCGCGTGTACTCGCGGAGCGCCGTAGGTGGCGCCGGAGCGGTCGTGGATCTCGCGGATCTGTTCGAGTAGCTCGGTGTCGGCGCGGCGCCGCTGCGACGGGTCGCGTTGTTGGGCGAGCCAGCCGTAGTAGGTCGACGCGGCGACACCGAGGACTTTCAGGATCGGGGCGATCCCGAACCGGCCCTTCAGCGCCTCGACGGCTTTCACCACCTCTTCCTTGTCGGGTCCATCTCCTGGGCGAAAAAAGCGCTCGCCGCCTTGAGGATCTCATTCGCGCGGCGCAGTTCGGTGTTCTCCTTGCGCAGCCGGCGCAGTTCCTCGGACTCGGCGGTGGTCGGGCGGTCGTGGCGTTCGCCGTGGTCGGCCTCGGCCTGGCGGATCCAGTTCCGCAGCGCTTCGTGGTGCACGCCCAACTGCTCGGCCAGCCGCCGGATCACCGGCTTGGGGTCGGACTCCCGGTAGAGACGGACAGCGCGCTCACGCAGCTCGTCGGGGTACTTCTTCGGTGCTGCCACGGAGACTCCTTACACGGCCCTTCGGCCATGATCGTCGATCTCCGAGCAAGCGGGGGAACCTCAGCCCGACGAGGCAACTGGTCCAACACCACGCACGGCGGGCTCCGCAACCTCGCAGCCGCGCACGCATGGATCGTTCAGGCGCCCCTGCTGGTGCTAGGCAGCCTGCTGGCCTGGTCGGCCCGAACGGCCGGTCGCGTCTGGACCGTCATACCCGTCGCCCTGACCGTCGGAAGCGCTCTCGACCTCATCCCCGTCGTGAACATGTTCGTCCCCACCTGGGCCACCTGGTCCGCGTGGCCGCCCCTCTGCTGGATCCTCTGAGGAGATCATCATGACCGCAGGAGCACTCGCTGGCATCGGCTCGATCGCAGGACTCGCCCTGATCATCGGCCTCTGGCTCTACCTTCACAAGAACGCCCCGAAGTTCACCACGCTGCTGTTCCTGCTCGCTGGGACCGGCATCGGAGGCCTGGCCGGTGCCGCGATCGCAGGCGGCGTCGGCACCGTGACCAGCACCGCGGCGAGCGCCACCTCACGGCTGGTCGGGTTCTCGGCGGCCGCCCTGGTCTCCGCGATCTGCATCGTCGCGACGCTCGAGGTCGTGGTGAAGGGGCTCTGGAAGCGCACCGCCACGCCCAAGCGCTACCACCCGTGGCTGGCGCTCGCGTTGCCGACGATCGCAGTGGCCGGAGGAGTCCCGATCATCTCCTCCCTCATCAGCTTCCTCTCTGGCGCCATGGGCGAGGCCGGAGCCGCGCTGACCCAGCTGAGCGTGGGGTGAGCTGCCCATGGAACCGGTCATCCTCACAGCGCTGCTGATCTGGGGCCTCACCCGCTACGCCGGTACCGAACTGATGGCGACCGCCCGCGGGACCGAACCGCCCCGGATCAAGGAGCGCCGGGAGCGCGCCTCCCGAGCACACGAACGCTCGATGGCCAAGGCCGCCCGACGCTCCGGCCCGACCGTGGGAGAAGCGCTGGGCCGACGAATCGCCGACCGCATCGCCCGGCCCCGATCCCCGAAGCCCCCCGGGCCCGCTAGGCAGGCCTTGGGGGAGTGGTGGTCGGACTCCTGGGGCTACGCCACGGACCGGCGACGCCGACGACACGACCGCTACGCCGACGGCGACCTCGGCCGCCAACGAGCCGCACGGTGGCTGCGACAGCGCTGGTCCGGACGACAACAGGACCCTCAGTCGGGCCCGCAGTGGGCCGACACGCGAGTCACCGACGATCCCGGCCCGCCGGACCCCGACGACATCGTCGATGCCGAGGTCGTCGAGGACCCGCCCCCGAGCACCCCTCCCACCGCCACCCCACCGACGAACACCCACGAGACGACGAGCCCCGACGCCCGGCCGGACAGCCCCGAACCCGTCGAGCCCGAACAACCTCAGCCCGGACCAGACCCCGCCGACAAGAAGGCACCAGAGCCCCCCGACCCCGAGCACGAGACCGATCCCGACGACACGCAAGAACTCCGCGCCACCCCCGACACCGGAATGGCGTCGGTCCACCCGATTCGAAAGGCACTCCCGATGACCACCCCCACCGGCACCATGACCTCCGGCGAGACCCTCGACCCCACCGCAGCCCACCGCTTCGCGCAGGAGATGGCCACCTTCGGGCAGAACGCGCAGACCCAGATCGAACTGTCGCTGACCAACCTGAGCAGCCGAGGAGTCAGCGGCGCGCCGATCGAGCACTTCCAGCGCATGTTCGAGGCCATGGGCCAGTTCGTCGCCTCCGCCCAGGAGGCCTCGGCTCACTTCGCCCGCCACATCGGGACCCAGGACCAGGTCCTCAGCGACGACACCCTGTCCGGAACCGTGCAGGCCGACACCTACCTCGGCGCACGCGGCTGATCCATACCCCGGCCGGCTAAACGGGCCACGACAGCCCTCGCCCCCAGATCAGCTGGGCGCCCGCGTCACGGCGGAGCGAGGGCACCACTGAACGACTCGACTATGGCCATGCACGGAAGGACGCACGATGACCCGCACTGACCGCACCGGCACCTCCGCCGAGGTGGACAGCAACGCGCTCGTCGTCGAGCTGGCGAAGCAGATCACCCGAGCGTCCGAACGGGCTCCCTCGACCGAACTGGCCGTGCGGCCCGCCGCACCGTTGATGCGTAAGCTCAGCCCCCGCGCCGCGGCCCTCGAACGCCAGCGCGACCAGGCCGACCGAGCCCGCCGCGCACGCCGCACCCCCTACCTCGCCGCCGCGGCCACCGCGGCCACCGGCTATGCGGGATGGGGACTCGCCGAGCTCGCGCACCTCGCAGCCGGATCCGGGGGTGAAGGCCTCACCGTCGCCGGAATCGGCCTGCTCAGCGCCACCACGGCCACAGCCCTGCGAGCGGCGTTCCGTGCGCGAATCCCCGACAACTGGCGCGGACGTTCCTGGTGTGTGGTCGGAGGTACCACCGCCTGGGTCACCGCCGCCTCCGCGATCGGCCCCGCAAACTGGCCCATGACCGCCCTTCTCGCCGGAGGCGCAGCGCTCGGCTGGGCCGGATGGATGCGCCAGCACGAGATCCCGACCCCCGGAGCGGAGACCCTCCCGACACCGCAGGACGACGAGGAGGAGCAGGACCTCGGCGATCGTCTCGCCCGCCGCTGGGCCGAGAACGTCTCGGGCAAGGGCCAGCTGCTGCCGGGGGCGATGCTCACCGAGCGCCTCGACCTTCCCCGCGCCATCCGCTGGACCATCCAGACCCGACCCGGCACTGCGGACTTCAACGAGGTCTTCGCGCGCCGCTCCAAGATCGCGGGAGGCCTGGGCGTGGCCGCCAACAACCTGCTCCTCGAGCCCTCGGACCAGAACGAGAGCTGGTGCACCATGACGGTGATCGTCAAGGACCTGCTCTCCGGAGGAATCGCCTACACCGGCCCCCGCTACGAGGACGGCCGAATCCCCCTCGGGCCCTTCGCCGACGGAGAGGGCGAGATGCAGTACGTCGCCTACGACGAGGTGGGGTGCCGCAACGGCCTGGTCACCGGTGAGCCGGGATCGGGCAAGTCCGCCTGTCTGGAAGCCGTCGGTCTCGGACTCAAGCACAGCGGCGTCTGGAACGTGTGGTTCGGCGACGGAGACCCCGAGGGCGGCTCCAGCCCCGTCCTCAACGACATCTCCGACTGGACCGAGGCCGGGCCACAGGGAGTGCTGCGGCAGCTGGAGGCTGTCGAAGAGGCACTCGAGATCCGCAGCCTGCTCAAGTCCACCCTCACCGACGGCCCGGACGGCACGCCCGTCCCGATCACGGATCCCCAGACCCAGCAGCCCATTCGCAAGCTCAAGCCCAGCGAAGCGGTGCCAGGGCTGCAGTGGATCCTGGACGAGCTGCACCGCCTCACGAGCGACCCCTGGCTGATCGAACGGCAGTTCGTCCCCCGCCTTGAGCGGGTCGTGCGCATCGGGCGCAAGTACGGCGTCGTCGTCCTGGTCGGCACCCAGTCGCTGCTCGCCCCCGACTACGGAAACTCCACCGCGCTGCGGGGCTACCTGGCCGCGATCAACCTCCTCGCCTTCCGCAACCAGAACCGCAGCGAGGCCGCAGTGGTCGGGGGACTCTCGGTCGCACCCAGCACCCTGCCCACCGGCGGCGGCTACTGCTTCGCCACCGCAGGGGGACGCCTCTCCATGGGCCGGGTCGCCTGGGCGCCCGATCTCGGTCGTTGGGCCAACGACCTGCCCGACCTGCCGCTCGATCGGGACACCGACCTCGCCACAGCACGCTTCCGGCCCGAGATCCCGCGCGACCCCGCCGCCGTCTTCGCCGAACAGCAGCGACGCCTCCAGACCTGGCGATCCACCCTGGGCAGCGCTCCACAGCAGCTCACCCCCGCCGAACCGCAGGCCCCGATGAGTCGACCCGGACTCGTGATCCCGGCCGCGCTGACCGCCGACAACGTGATCGCGCTGCACCCCCTGAGTCCTGAACCCGTAGCCGTCGTGACAGCCGACCTCGAAGCCCTACCGCGCAGGCAGCAGCTCGTCTACGCCGCGCTCATCGACGGCCATCGCCGCACCGGAGACATCGCCGCGGTGATCGAGCAGAAGCCCCCCAACGTCGTGAAGGCACTCAACGCCCTCGCCGAGGTAGGGCTCGTCCGCAAGGTCGCCCACGGTCAGTGGCAGCCCACCGACGAACAGACCGGGTGAAGCCATGGCTAATGGAATCGGTACCTGGTACAGTACCAGTTAAGCGACACGGCTCAGACATCACGCGGCCCGGGCGCTCACCTCTCACAGATCCCGCCCGGGCCGCTCCGACCCTCAGATCGGAGACACGAGTGTTCCACGCAATCGACCACCGCGAGCGCAGCCGCATCCCGGCGCAGCGCATCGTCAACGAGACCGCGACCGAGCTGGACCTTCAGGGCATCGACCTCGCAGAGGAGGGCGGTGAGGAGGACTGGCGCGATCGCGGCCTGTGCGCGCAGACCGACCCTGAGGCCTTCTTCCCGGAGAAAGGCGGATCGACCCGCGAGGCCAAGCGCATCTGCACCGGCTGCGAGGTCCGGGCGGAGTGCCTGGAGTACGCCATGACCAGAGACGAGCGGTTCGGGATCTGGGGTGGCCTGTCCGAGCGAGAGCGTCGCCGCCTGCGCAAGAGCCGGCGGGAGGGGCGATGAACGGCCGCCACGAGGAAACCCTGCTCGCCAGCCATCACCAGCTCCAGGCGGCGAACAGCAGGGTCAAGAACGGGGGAGTGGACAGCACGCCGATGACCATCGGGCTGAGTTACTGCACAGCTGCCCCCTACGCGGTCGAGCTGCACTTCCTCGCCGCCGGCATCAGCTGGACCGTCGCCCGAGACCTGCTCATCGCAGGAGCGCACGACGACAGCGGCGACGGTGACGTCCACGTCTCGACGCACGCGGTCTCCGGCGGGGACGTCACGATCCTGACCCTGAGCCCCCGCACCGCGACGACCGCGCAGTTCGCCGAGTTCAGCATCAGCACCCACGAGCTGATCTCGTTCCTCGCCGCCACGGAGGAGCTGGTTCCGCTCGGCAGCGAATCCGAGCTCGTCCAGGCCGACCTCGACGCGCTGATCCACGACAGCCTCGCCGGGACCGACTCGTGAACCCCGCGGAGATCCTCAGCTTCCTCGCCGGACTCGCTGTCGGCGCCGGACTGTGCACCCTCGCAGACCAGTCGGCAACCGGGATCCGTGCCGGCGCGCTCGTCCTGCTCTCTGCGATAGGTCTGTGCGCGATCACCCTGCCGGCCGTCGACAGCCTGTCGCTCTGCGCCGCAGCGCTCGGCGGCACCGTCACCACCGCCTCGCTCATCGCGCGCCACGCCCGCCACCGGCGGCGCGCCGAGCGCCTCAGCTGACCGACGAAGTCGAGGAGACGCGCATGACCACTCAGACCGTGCCCGCCGCAATCCGCACGCAGGTCGCGGCCAGCATGACTCAGGGAGTTCCAGGGCGATCCGTCACCAGCGACGACCAGGCGACGACCGTGACCGCCCCAGCCGAGCAGCGAGACCGACTCGCTGCCACGCTCTGGGCCTTCCGCATGAGCAACGAGATCGTCGAGGCGGTCCCGGGACACATCGCAGCCGTCATACCCGCCAACGCCTTCGTCCCCTAAACCGCGAGATCCACAACGAAGCCGGACGACGGAGGTGGGAAGAGATGGACGACGACCTGGAACTCGAGCTCGACGACGAACTGTGCCCGAACTGCGGCGAGGTCCTGGGCGCCTGCGAACACAGCTAACGGCAATGCCTCCGATCGACAGGAGCACCAGACATGCGGTCCGACCGCGAACTGTCCAACATCAGCCACTGGGAAATGACCGACGAGGAGCTGGCTCGCGTAGCCGAGCAGGAGGCTGCTCAACAAGCCGCCTACACGGAGAAACGGGCCGCCGAGCGCGCTGCGTTCCGTGCCAGCAAGGACGAGAAGGCCTGACCGGGGTGGCCGGTGGTCGAGCCCCGCAAGGCCCACCTCAGCAAAGCTGAGACGTCGGCAAACAACCACCGGCCCGCCGGCTCGACCGCGGCCGGGCCCACCTGGAGCCCATGAGGTCGAACCGACCGCAGAACCATAGTCGTCTGCTCGCGACCGAAGGGGCGTGTCTACGGTGTCAACCGTGTCGGCAGCGCGACGCGAGATCATCGACGGCGAGCCCTACGTCAACCGTGCCGAGGTCCGCCGTCTCACCGGCATGTCCGAGCAGGCACAGGCCAACCTCTACGCGCAACGCGCCAGCAACGGCCATCCCGAGGGGACCCGTGTCGGCCGCTCGCTGCTCTTCCGCGAACAGGACGTCATCGAATGGCACGAGCAGTGGGCAGCGCGAAAGCAACTCGGACTCAGCACCGTCGATCGCAGCGGGGACGCCGAGGAGCTGCTCGACGTCCCTGCGGCCACGAAGCTGCTCGGCTACGCCAACGACTCGACGATCCGTGGATATCTCGCACGCAACGACGGCTACTTCCCGGCGGCCGACGACACCGAGTCGCTTCCCTCTGGACGGCTGCGACGACGCTGGCGACGCAGCACGCTCTGGGAGTTCGCCGACCTCCGAACCCGGCCTGGCCGAGGTGGCCGACGTCGACCGACCACGCTCACCGAGTGAGCCCATAGATGGACAATCCTGGAGGAACGAGCGTGAGCGCCGTCAACGAGATCATCCAAGACCTCAGAGAGCATGGCGTGCTCAGCCCTCGCCACCAATGGACACCGACCGGCTGGGAAGCGCACTTCCTGTATCCCTACGACGGCGCACCGGCTGTCTGGCGTGTGGTCTACAGCCCGGACCTGGAGCACTCCGGCGCAGAGCAGCCGACCGTCTACTCCTTGCCGGTGGAGGACTGGACACGAGACGGCGAACCGCTCGTCGTCGATGCCCGCGAGGGGCGTCAGAAGCGCGCTTCAGAGATCGACGGATTCATCAAGCTGGTCCGTACCGACAAGCTGCACTCCGCCCTGCAGGCAGAGCACGGCTGGCAAGCCGAGCTCGACCTTCCCGGCGGAACAGACACCGTGCCCGTCGTCGCCTGGCTCCTCGGCGAGTCCGGAGTAGTGCGCCCGGTCATCGACAAGGTGACGACATTCGGGGGTCAACTCGCCGACAACGAGGGCGAACTCGTGCCGATCCCTGCCCTGACGGTGCTGCGCCTCATCGCTCCGTAGACCGTCCAGTATTCGCCGTCCGCGTGGCGGCATATACGTCTATAACCCCAGGTCAAGAACCCTAAGGGAGCTTGATCCGCGTGGCCTAACGCTGTAAAATAGTAAGTGTCAGGGCGAGGACGGCAAACCTCGCTCGGGCGCCGCAGCCGAACCACCTGGGAAGGGGGCTGGCCTGATGCCCAAGGTCGTCCGCCGGTCCGATCTGTTCACCTGGACCGACCTGTTCTGTGGAGCAGGAGGCTCCTCGTCCGGCATCGAGAGTGTGCCGGGCAACACCGTCCGCATGGCCTGCAATCACTGGGACCTGGCCATCGAGACGCACAACCACAACATGCCTCACGTCGACCACGACGTCGCCGACATCGCCGAGATCGACCCTCGCCGCTACCCGACCACCGACGGACTCTGGGCCTCACCCTCGTGCACGTTCTGGAGCCAGGCGCGCGGAGAGAAGCAGGACTTCGCAGGCCAGGAGACGGACCCGACCCTGTTCGACCTCGCGCTCGGCGACGACGCCGAAGACGAGGCACCGCTGGCGAACGAGGCGCGCGAGCGGTCCCGAGCGCTGATGCACGACGTTCCCCGCTTCGCCGAGTACCACCGCTACAAGACGGTCATCGTGGAGAACGTCCCCCCACTGCTGAAGTGGGTCCACTTCGGGAAGTGGGTCTCGCGGATGCGGGCCCTCGGCTACCTGCACCAGGTCCTGACGCTCAACAGTGCCTTCGCGCACCAGCTGGGCGCGCCCGCCCCTCAGCTGCGCGACCGTGTCTACGTAGCGTTCTGGCAGGAGCGGTACCGGCGGCCGGACTTCGAACGATGGACCCGCCCCAAGGCCTGGTGTCCGACCTGCGGTGAGACCGTCACCGCGATGCGGGCCGCGCCGAATCCGAACAAGCCGAGCAACCTGCAGGGCAGCTACGGGCGCCAGTACATCTACCGCTGCCCCCGCATCAGCTGCCGCAACGCCACCGTGCAGCCCTACGTCCTACCCGCCCTCGCCGCGATCGACATGCAGAACCCCGGCAAGCGGATCGGCGATCGCGACCGCCCCTTAAAGCCCAAGACCCTCGCCCGGATCGAGGCCGGGCTGCGCCGCTACGTCCCTCGCAGCATCGTGCTCGAGGCGGCGGGAAACACGTTCGAACGACGGCCGGGGGTCCGGACCTGGCCGATCGACGAGCCGCTCCGAACCGTCCACGCGACGGCGTCCAAGGCCATCGCGCAGCCGCCCATGATGGCCGCCACATCCCTCGGACTCAGCGAACTCGCCGAGCACGAGCAGCACGCCGCACTGCGGGCGATGCTCTCCTCCCGCAGGCACTGCACCGGGACCGGAGATGGGGGAACCCCACGCGAGCGAGGGTTACTCGTTCCCTCCGGCGGCACGTGGAACACCGACGCACGCCCGACGAGCGAGCCGATGCGCACGCGCACCACGCGCGAGACCGAGGGCCTCGTGCTGCTCCCGCTCCGAACCAACGAGCGGGCCGCGGGGAAAGCGGTGACGCCGCGCGAGAGCGCCATGGGGGAGCGGCACGACGGCCTGCTCATGCGCAACAACACCGGCGGAGCCGAGATGTGCACACCTCTCGACGAGCCCGCCAGGACGCTCACCACCGCCGGGCACCAGTCGCTGCTGAGCTGGAGCCCGGATGTCCTCTACGCCTACGACACCGGCGGGATGCGCAGCAGCAGCGCCCCCATGCCGACCCAGACCGCCGTCGAGGGGGACGCCGTCCTTGAGAGCCAGGTCGACGTCGAGGATTGCCGGTTCCGCATGCTCACCCCGGACGAGGTGAAGCTCGGCATGGCCTTCGCTGCGGGCTTCGTCCTGCTCGGCACGAACAACGGGAACAAGGTCCGGATGTGCGGCAACGCCGTCACCCCGCCCGTCTCACGAGATCTCGCAGCCTGCGTGGTCGAGGCGGTCACCGAGGACCTCATCGACCGGCCCACAGCTCTCTGACGCGGACGGGAGACCGCCGCTGGTCTCCCATCCCAGTCTCCATCGGATCTGAACGAGGGACCGCGCTATGAACAGCCGCGCCTTGACGACCCGCCAGGCATCCGCCCGCCGACGGATCTCCGCGCTTGCCCGCAACGCCCGCGAGGGCGCATTACCCGAGGCGAACGGGCACGAGCCAGCCGACGATCTCCCCAAATGCCCGCCAGCCTCCGCCCGAGAAGACAGGGCCAACGAGGCGAACTGAAACCGCGACGACCACGGCCCGGGCACCTTCACCAAGGTGCCCGGGCCGTCTGCGTTGCGCCACAACGGCGCCCCGCTCATGCAGCCGATGTCCAAGGGGACCACCGCGCCAGGCCCTCGCTGTCACCGCCACAGCGAGCACCTCGGCGGTGCGCTGGGAGCTAGCCCGCCGCAGGTAGCTCCTGAATCTCCGAGTCCGCCACAGGGGTCTCGGCAGGCTCCGGCTGACGACGTCGACTGCGCGCGCGCTTCGTCGGCGCTCCACCCCGATCAGCCGAACAGCCCGCCTCAGCGAGCTGGTCGTCGGTCCATCCAGCCGCAATCGCCGCCCGATACTGGACCGCATAGTCCTGGCGAGCCAGCGCGAGCGCGGCGGTTGCCGCCTCTACAGCGGCCTCCGCATCGTCGACCTTCGTCCCCAGCTCGGCGAGCTGCGCGACCTGATCGACCTTGTCCTGTAGCAGGCGCCGAGCCACATCAGCGGCTTCTTTTCGGCGCGTTCCCGATCTCGTCATGACCGGCACGGTAGCGCGCTGATCATGAAGCGGAACAGGGTGAGAGGCGCGCCGGCGAGTCAGACGATGAGCCCCGCGGCCGCATTTTAGGCCCGACCAGTCACGGAGCCGCATCCACGGGCGGCTGCCGTGGGTGGCTGAGCAAGATATGCGTTTTCCCGGGGAAAACGCGACAGGCCCGCCTGCGGCGTGCGACGCTGACGATCATCGGCCGCCGAGGGCGGCCGCTGACCATCAGCTGGGAGGGACGCGATGACCGGGCCGAGTCGCCGTGCACGCGCCGAGGGCGGCCGACCGCACAAGGTCTCCGTCCAGTTCAGCGATCTGGAGATGGCTCTGGTCACGACCGCCTCCGTCCGGTCGGACATGGCTCCCGGCGCCTGGCTGGGTGAGGTGGGAGTTCGCGCGGCCGAGACGGTCCCGGGCCCTGCGTCGCAATGGGGGCCGACCATGCAGTCGCTCATGCAGCTCCGGGCCGAGCTCATGGAGCACCGACGGGTCCTGCGCAACGTTGGCGGGAACCTCAACGACGTCGCGCGACATGCGAACGCGGACGGAGAGCTACACGAGGCGACCGGCCGAGTGCAGGACCTCGTCGGGCGAGTCGTCGAGCGGATCGAGCGGACAGTCGGCGAAGTCGACGAGCTGGCGAAGGACGCCCGGCGCGAGCGGTTGCGGACGCGCTCGTGATCGCCAAGATCTCACGCGGCTGGCGCGTCGGCGGCCTCGTCCGCTACCTGATGGGCCCCGGTCGGTTCAACGAGCACACCAACCAGCACGTGATCGCCTCCTGGGACGGCGCCCCGGCGATGCATCAACCGTCGCTGCTCCCGTCCGGGGAGTTCGATGTCTCCGACCTCTCCGACGAGCTCGCGGATCCCGCTCTCGCCGCAGGCATTCCGCAGACCGAGCCCGTGCGCGAGGAAGGACGTCGGGTCCCGCGCGGGCCCGTCTGGCACTGCTCCCTGCGCAACAGCGCCGACGACCGTCCGCTCACCGACGAGGAGTGGGTCGAGGTCGTCGAAGAACTGATGGAACGCACCGGTATCGCCACCGCCGGTGATCTTGGCGCCTGTCGATGGGTGGCGATCCGGCACGCGGACGATCACGTCCACATCGCCGCGATGCTGGTACGCCAGGACAACGGACGGAAAGTTCATCCGCGTAACGACTTCCTGCGGGCCCGCGAGGTGTGCCGGGACGCCGAGGAGCGCCTGGGACTCACCCGAACCGCGGCGATCGACCGCACGACGGCGGCGCCGGCTACCCGGGCGGAGATGGAGAAGGCCGCCCGCCGCGGCGATTCGGAGACGAGTCGGGAGTGGCTCCGCCGCGCGGCGCGTGTGGCTGCGGTGCAGGCACAGGACCCGGAGGACTTCTTTCGGCGACTCGCCGATCTGGGCGCCGTGGTCCGTCCGAAGGAACTGCCTCCGGGACAGCTGGTCGGTTACGCCGTTGCGGCCCCCGGTGACGAGACCCTCGAGGGACTGCCCGTGTGGTACTCGGGGCGCCGCCTGGCGCGGGATCTCGCGCTTCCCCAGCTGCTGAGGCGATGGGCGTCCGCGACGCCGCAGGCCACGATCGCGCCGGCAGCGGGGGAACGCTCCCAGGTCGGTCGAGCGGAGCGCGATGCCGCCGTCACCGAGGCGATCAGCGCCGTCGAGCACGCCACGGCAACCATCGCTGCCGGAGGCAGGGATGCGGTCCCGTCGGTCGCCCACGCAGCAGGAGACATGCTCTCCGCGGTCTGCGCGGTCGCCGAACGCGGCCGCGGAGTGGCTCCGGTCCCGTGGTCGGCAGCCGACGTCTTCGACCGTGCTGCGCGTACACCGGGTCAGGGACAGCCCAACCGGTGGGCCCCGGTTGCATCGCAGCTGCGCTCGGCCGCGTGGCGCCTGGTCGCAGTCCGCGCGGTGACAGGAAGGAGCGGTGACAGCGGAGTCGGGCAGCTTGTTCTTGCCCTCGCCTCGCTCGCCGCGGAGATTGCCGCCTTCCGCGAACAGGAGCGATGTGTCGCGCAGGCTGGGGCGGCCCGCCGCAGCGCGCATCTCCTACGTCAGCCGCGGGCAGCGCGACCTGGTGGCGCGGCAGGGACCCATCCTCAGCAGGGCCCACGGGGCGCCGGACGCCGGCCGGGAAGCGTCGAGTCGGTCGGTCCCCGCACGCAGGACAAGACACCGGTCGAGGACGTCAACGGCTCCAGGGGGAGAAGGCGATGACGGAACTGGCACACGAGGCTCCGACCCTGACCTGGGGACGCGAGCAGACCCAGGCATGGACCCAGGCCGTCTTGTCGCTGGGGTCTCTCCTGCGGCAGCGCCGAGAAGCGACCGGTCGCATGGCATGGTCCGACGCCGAGGACTCTGCTCGACAGCACGAACGAGTACTCCGCGCCGCCGAGCCCCCCGTGCGTTCGATGACCCCTCACGAGCGCGAACTCTTCGACACCCGCCGCAGCGATGAAGCGGCGGACGACGTGGTCACCAGGGTCGTCGACGCCGACGACTGGTCGGTGACCGTGACCCTCGGCCGGCTCCCCGACGAGAATGGATGGGGCCTGGTCGCGCACGGTCGCTCGAACGGCGGGACCGACACCTGCAGCACACAGGTGCGATGCGCTGACGAGTCGACTGCGACCAAGCTGGGCGAGCAGCTGTTGCAGGAGGGCCCGCAGAAGATCGAGCGGCTGAACGGCTTCGCCGAGCACACGGCGGCACGTGCCCGCGCCGCGAGCACCGAGGTCCGGGAGACCGAACCTCAACGACTCGCCCGCACCGCCGCGACAGTGCGACAGCTGTGGCCCCGCGAGCTCGCCGAGCGCGTGATCGGACCGACGACTGACCAACGAAACCGGGGCGAGCGCTGGAATCCCGCGTTCGGGGCACTGGCGTGGCGACTGCACGAGATGGAGGAACGCGGTTTCGCCATGGCCGACGTACTCCGCAGGGTCGACCACACGCGTCTGATGGAGAACGAGGTGCGTAACCCTGCGGCGCTCGCAGAGTTCTTCATCGAGGAGATGATGCCGGGGCTCCAGGTGATCAACCTGGACAGCGAACAGTTCGCCGCTCGACCACGCTCCCCCGGTGTCTCCCGAGACAGCGCATCGCCCTCGGCGGACATCGTCGAGCAAGAGCAGACTGTCGGCCCGTTCCTCGCCGAGGCCTTGCCAGGCGAGCTACTCGAGCGGCTGCGCCGTGGTCAGGGCTATGACGGACTCCGGCAACGCCTGTTCGAACAGCACGAGAAGGGACGACCGGTAGCGGAGCTGCTCGCGGGGCTTCCGATCGACCGCATCAGCGCGGCGGACAAACCGGCTCAGTACCTCAAGGCCGTCCTGGATCGACGTATCGGGGACGGCAAGCCACCGCGCACCGGGTCGGATCGCAACGCACAGGCCGAGTTCCTGCGTGCACATCTCGGGCACGCTGCTGCGGACCGGATCATCTCTGGATCCGCCTGGCCTGGCCTGGCGAAGCGGCTCGAGGCGTGGCGAGGCGACCAGATCCCCGTCGGCTCCTTGATCGAGCAGCTCCCGGAGGGACGGGTGGCCGCGGCGCGCAACCCCGCGGCGTACGCCACGACGCTGCTCACTACGAAGGTCCGATCGCATCGGGCATCCGCAGCGCGAGAGAAGGACACGAGTACGTCTCGCACGGACGGACCCAGGGGAGAGCAGCGGACCGGGGACCCGGCGACCGCGTCGCCGACTGATGTCGTCGAGCAGGCAACGCCCCAGCAGAGCAGCGAGCTTCCGCCGGCCGAGGAGCTCGACCCGCGCAGCCCCGTCGACCGGGTGGGCCTGGACGTCGTCGCAGTAGGAAGGCACCCGTCACCCGAGCAACGCGCGAGGAGCACCGAGGCGGCTGGACACCGGGCCGCGGCCGAGGCAGCGACAGGGCGCGCCGAGGAACATGAGCGTCTAGCCGCTGCTCACCGGGAACCGTCTGCCGGACAACCCGGCCAACCCGAGGAGCGCGAGCACGACGGCGCCGCGCTCATCGAGGACAACCTCGCAGCCGGAGAACGAGCCATCGCGGCTTCCGAACGGGGTGCAGAAGCCGCAGCCGCAACCCGAGCCGAGGTCACCTACACCCCGCCGGCAAGCGATCTGTCCCAAGCCGGGCAGCCCGCAGTGAAGCGCCCGGCATCGGCCGCTCACCGTCCCGTGCGTCAGCAACAGCCGGGCAAGGCTCAGGAGCGGGGGCGGACGCGATGAGCGAGCACGAGATCGCACAACCGACGATGCGCCAGCTGATCGACGACGGTGCCGCCGCGGCTCTGCTCGACGACCACTTCCCCGTCCCGGCCCGCTACCGCGAAATCTGGTGGCACGTGCCTTCGGAAGCAGACCCCGATGCCCCGTTCAGACCTGCGGTCGAGAAGGTGGCGAGCGAGTTCGAGGTGATGCACCGACGTCGTCGAGCCGCCGACCTGGCAGCCGACCTACGTGGCCGATGAGCGTCACGCACGCGGAGGACCCGGACGCACCGAGCGCTAGCGACCTCGCCGCGGGCGCGCTCATCGGTGCTCTGCTTTGGGACCCCAATCGCACCGACGACGTGTCGGCGTGGCTGCAACCCGACGACTTCGCGCATTGGGCCCACCGAGCGATCTACGAGACCCTCACCGGGCTCCGGCGCGATGGCCGTCCCACCGACGTACTCGCCGTGCACGCGGAGCTCGCGCTCGGGACCTATCACGACGTCCCGGTCGGCGAGGCGAGGAACGGGGCTCTCGCTGCCCCAGCCCTGCACACCCTGCTCTCCTCGACGCCGTCAACACCGGAGGCCTCGGTGATGAGCGAGCACGGAACGCCGCGAGAACGTAGCGAGCATGTCCGCTACGGGCGCGCGGTCCTCGAGGCTTCGGTTCGCCGCCGCGTCATCGCCGCCGGGAGCAGGATCCAGCAGCAGACCCGGCATGCGGTCGAGCGGGACGCGGATGCCGCGGCGGACACGGTCGCCCCCCTGCTTCGCGCCTCCTTGGCCAGGCTCGACGAGCTGGCCACCAGGATCAGCTCAGCAAGCGGATCACGCATCCTCGAGGATCTCAGCCCGACTTCGGTAACCGGGAAGGGAAGCTATCAAGGGGCCGATGCTGGCATCGCCCGGGAGCGCCTCACCCCACGCGTGATCGCGCAGGCCGAGCAGAACCTGATCGGTTCCTGTCTGGTCTCGGCGGAGCTGCGCGACCATGTCGCCGGCAGGCTCCTCCCCGAGGACTTCACCTCCAAGGAGGCAGCTGGGACCTGGCAGGTCGTGGCCGACCTCGCACAGCGGGGTGAGCCGGTGGACTACGTCCTGGTCGCGTTGGAGAGCGAGCGTCTAGGACCGGAGGGACGGGCCACCTACCAGCCTTCTGAGCTGGCCCGTATCACACGCCGAACGGATGTGGCCTCCGGCTATCGAGCTGCTGACGTCGTCCTGCGCGCTGCGTTGGCCGCGGTCTCGAAACGTGCTGGGCGCGAACTCGTCGACCTCGCCGGGGACCGCCGCAGGACGGGGCCGGAGCTGCTCCGAGGCGCTCGCGCAGCGGTCGCCGGTGCCGAGGTCGCTGCCCGACGACTCGGTGGACACTCAGCCACCACCGCCGCCTCAGCGTTCCACCCTCCGGCGCCCCGCGCGGCCACCGGAACGGAGCACAAGGCGGCCAGGCGTGAGCAAGACCCGCCCCGAGGCAAGCAGCAACAGACAACCCGTTCCGAGCATCAACGCCGGCGCTGACAGAAGGGAGCTTGCTGCCATGACCATCGCAGTCATCTGCCTGGCCGTCGCTCTCGTGGTGATCGGGCTGGCATGGGCAGCCGGCCGCCAGCACGGCCGCCGCGGGATGGCGGCGGGCCAACCGGCCACGACCGCTGATGACGTCCTCATCATGCAGGCCCGGCAACTGCATGCAGCCGAGATCTCCTCGCGCCTTCCTGCGCTAACCGCGCTGGAGCAGCACGCGCAGGCGACTCCCTGGCACCGGGCCGCCGTCGTCGAGACCCTCACCGGCTACCTGCGCTGCGCACCGTCCGGCGACGAGACTGTCCGACGAGCTGTGCAGAGAACCCTGTCCGCGCACGCCTCCCCGGCACACGGCGATGCGTACTGGGGAGAGCTCGACCTCGATCTCGACGGCGCCGAGCTCACCGACCTGGACCTCAGCGGCGCCGTGGTTCGCCGGATCTCCGCCCGCCGCGCCCAACTCCGGGGAGACACCCGGATGACCGCACTCCGGGCGCGAGACTCCGTCCTGCTCAGCGGCGCGACTCTCTATGGCGACATGCACTGTGACGACATGATCGTCGAGCACCGGACGGACATGGCCCTCGCGACCTTCAAGGGAGCCTTCTCCGCGGATGGCTGTGCTCTGCACGGTGGGACGGTGCTCTCTGGTGCAACCTTCTGCGGCCCAGCCAGCTTCGCTGACACGATCTTTTTCGACTCCGTCGCACTGAGCGACCCAAGATCTGGTCCTGCTGCCTTCCGGGGAAAAACCAGCTTCGCCCGCGCCAGGTTCACGGCCGCGCGGCTGGACCACGTGGGGTTTCCTGCAGGGGTCGACCTCGAGGACACACGGTTCATCCGCACACCAGCGACCCCCACCACAGCAGTTGCAGTCCTTCACGCCCTTGGCTGTCAACGATGACGATCCGGTCATGACGTTGGAAGCTTGAGGTCAGATGGTCCCTCAAGGCGGGGGCATCTGGCCCTCATCTTCTTGCTTCTGGTCACGGCCCAGCTCAAACTGGCTGCCGGTGCAAGTTGCAGAGCGGCATTGCGGCCAGCCGTCCTAGAGCCGTATCTTTGCTACCAGCGATGAGCGAAGTGGCAGAGACTGTGAGGAGGTGAGCATGAGTCGGTTTCGATGGTCAAGAAGGCGATCGAGGCGGCAGGCCCGTGTGTCAATCATGGTCACTGATTCGGCCCCACCTGCTCTGGCTCGGCACCTCAGTTGTCTCTACCTCCGTTACCTGGGTCGTTGCACGCTGGCTGGCCTTATTAGTCTGGCTCTTTCGGATTGCGTCGTAGTGTCGGTGTTCGCAGGTCGTGTCGTTAGAGCGTCATCTATAGACCCCTGCGAGGCGCCGTGCCTAGAGAGAGTGGAGGTGGCATGTGTGGACTGCACTTGCTCGATCCCCACAGCTCGATGCTCGGAGCTCACTCGCGCTACCTCGATCGTGACTTCGGGTCTCGCGGCTACCCGTCCGTTCGACTTCAGCCACCTCGGGGCTCTGTTGGAGCCTTCTCCCGGGGCTATCATCGATCTGGCCCAGAGCGGGGAGCTACCGGACTTGACCGGTCGGGCCGTGATGGTCGCCGGGCTCGGGCGCACGGTCGGGCCGCAGCCACGACCTCCTGCTTCGAGCCACCGATCGCTACTAGCGGTCTGGAAGATGGTCCTGCTAGAGCCAGTAGCCGCAGAGGTGAAGGCGCTTGATGAACCAGCGGCAGTGCGTCGCGGCGTCGTTGGTGGATGGTCCATGCCAAGTCATGCCGGCAGGCAACCAGGGCAAAGACGTGCTCGCGAGACGAGGGCCGGCCGCCGTGGCCAGGATTTGACGACTTCTCCGTCCCAGAGCGACCGTGCAGCCTCTTGCAGGCTGGTGCCTAGGAACGTGGTGGCGGCCAGCTCTGAGAAGTTGACCGCGGTAGGCGACTCTGGTGAGGCCGCCAGAGCATCGGCGAACTCACTCCACAGGGCGAGGGGCCGAAGACGAGGCTTGGCGGCAATCAGCCGTTCCGGGGTGGCGCCGAGGGGGTCTCGACCTGTAGCTGGACGTCCACCAACCGCGAGAGCTGCTGGACGGGCTGGGTCGACCCGGTCCTTGCTGACTCGTCACCAACACCAACGCATTGACATGTGTCCATCTATCTGAGCTTCCCCAAGTTTGTTGTCCGACGCTTCCGGCCAATCGACAGGGGAGATGCCTTCGCTGGCACGAAGGCATCGCGGGGGAGGGCGTGGTCGCAAATTGACCACCCCTCCCTCTCGCAATCGTCTTGCAGTAAGCGTCACCGCAGGGCAGTGGTCCGAATCCGGAGCGCTGCCCTAAATTGTGTGCGGTGATCGACTATCGGTCCGGACATTTCTAACGTCCAGTGCAGGCGAAAAGTTCCCGCGCAGAGGCCGCACTTTCCCCTCGTTTTCCTTCAGCATCTCCTTCTTGTTCCGGTGCGAGTTCCCGGTGTACTTCTTTGCTGCGACGAGTGGGCTGCCAGGCCCGCGACAACTCGTCGAAGGCGCGTTTCGCGCGTCTGGTCGGAAGCGTCGACAGCAAAGGAGAAAGAGCCATGACGAACCCGTGGAAGACCGCCGTCTTCGGCGGCATCCTGGTCGAGGAGACGGTCATCGCGACCGTGCTCCCGCAGGTGGGGATCGACACCCACTCGACGATCGCCATCGCGACCGCCGTCGCGGTCGTGACCTGCGAGGTCGCCCTGCGGCTCTTCGGCCGCGGTGGCCGCGGCGGCGGGACGTCGCCCCAGTTCCTGTCCCCGTCGCCGGTCACGGCCTGACCGACACCCTGCCCCGGTCCAGGGGCTCCGCATCACCTGGGAGCCCCTGGACCGGGCAGACCTGGGGAGGCAGGATGTCCGAGTTCACCCGGCTGTTGAGCGAGGCGAAGGTCCTCGTCGAGGTGGTGCACCGAGGAGACGTCACCCGTCGCGACGCGGAGAGGCAGTTCCGGCTCCTCCTGCGCGACTTCCGGGTCGCCGCGGGCGCCCCGACGGTCAAGAGCGTCGCGCTCAAGATCAAGCAGTACCGCGTGGGGCGCGCGCCGGAGTCCTTCGGCGACTCGGAGGCGACCGTGGAGCGCGCCTTCGATGTGAACAGGGCGGGGCTCCCACGCTGGAAGCTCGTGGAGGCCGTGCTCATCGGTGCCTTCGAGGTGCCCGGCAACGGGGTGGTCGGACCGGTGAAGGAGGCGTGGTCGGCGGTGGCAGGATGCCCCACTTCATCCACGACGTCCGCCTCGCCGCCGGTGCGTCGGGAGAATGCAGCGGTACCGCGTGCGTGCGGTGTCTGCGGCGCGCTCGTGCTGGACTGGAGTCTGCACCGGCGCTGGCACGGCCCCCGCGGTGAGCTGCACCCGCTCGAGGCGGAGGCGGTGTAGGAACCTGATCGCCAGGTGGCCACCGTGCAGTCCTCCCGGGCTGTGCGGTGGCCACATGGCGTTCTCGCCTCACCGACCTGAGCGAGGAGGCTCCGTGGCGACCGGCCGCGTACCCCTGCGCAGGGTCGGTTCTCCACGGGGGCTCGGAGGAGCGCTGCCAGTGCCGTGGTCACCGCCATCCTGACGGGGGTGCGGGCACGGCGGGGTCAGGGCGGCCGCCGCGGTCGCCGCGGGATGGACAACGAGCCCGTCGGAGCTCGCGGGCGCCCCGACCTCCACGGGTTCCGGGGAGGGAGCCGCCCCGGAACCCGGGACGGCCGGATCGGGTTCAACCGGGGCGGGGGCTGCCAAGGCGTTGAGCTGGGCCTCGATCTCGGTGACCCTCCGGCGGGCCGCGGCGAGGTCCTCGGCCTGCGGGAACGGCTGCTCCAGCTGCGCGGTGGCCCGCTCGATCTCGTGCCGGGCGTCGGTCAGGCCGCTCTTCTCGTCGTCCAGCACGCGGTCGAGGTCGTGAAGTCGGTTCTCCATCCGCACCGCGAGGGAGGCGGGCTTGGCGTCTTGCAGCTCCCGGAGCGAGCCCTCGGTGCGCGCGCGGATCACCCCGGCGATGCTCAGCTCGTAGCCCTTCTTCAGCTCCGACCGCAGGATCGTCGCGTCGAAGGTCAGGCCTCCGAGCTCCGCGACGCCGTTGATGGTGATGTTCCCGCCCGGCCGGTTCAGGCTGAGGAGCAGCCGGTTCATCACGGCCTGACCTGCGTCGGAGCGGGAGTCGTACGTGCGGCCGTCCACCGTCATGACGAACCTGTCGCCGCGGGTCTCGCGCCGACGAGCGATGGCGGCCTCGATGCTGGAGATGTTCCCCTCGAGGCGGCCGATCGCGCGCTGGTTCTGCTCGATGGAGTAGCGCAGCCTGCTGCGGGCCTGCACGTGGGAGCGCTCCAGACGCTCCAGGCGCGCCAGGTCGGCGTCGGCCTTGGCCTTGTCGAGCAGCAGCGGGTTGCCCGCCGCGAGCGCCTTGACCTCGTTGTAGGACAGGGCCGAGTCGCCGATGTCCTCGATCTCGCGCTGGTCGAGCCGCCCCCGCATGACCTGGGCGATGAAGGTCGCCTTCCTGCCCACGGTCTGCCAGGAGTAGGCGTCGAACGAGCCCTCGACGACGTAGCGGTACAGACCGATCTCCGAGTGCTGGTTGCCGCGGCGCAGGGCCCGGCCGTCTCGCTGCGCGAGGTCGGCCGGTCGCCAGGGACAGTCGAGGTGGTGCAAGGCGATCGCCCGGTCCTGCACGTTGGTGCCCACGCCCATCTTGGCGGTGCTGCCGACAAGCACCGAGACCCTCCCTGACCGGCAGGCCTCGAACAGCTCGCCCTTCTCACGGTCGTTGCGGGCCTCGTGGATGAACCGGATCTGCTGTGCGGGGAGGCCTCGCTCGACCAGCAGCTCTCTCAGCGCCTCGTAGACGTTCCAGCGCTCGGGGTGCGGCGTGGACAGATCGCAGAACACGAGCTGGAGCGCACCGCGGACGGGTTGCTCGCGCGTCGACTTCTTCTCGTAGTAGACGTTGTCGCGGTTCTCCTGCCAGATCCTGGCGATCTCGTCGGCGGCGACGTCGATCTTCGACTCGCCGGGAGGGGCCTGTTGGCCGACGAGCCGCATGTCCAGCGCGGCCGCGCGGCCGTTGCTGGAGATCAGCAGCATGTTGTCCTGGTCCGGCTCGACGGCACGCTGCTGGACCTTTTCGGCCCGGGCGGCGAGCTCGACGATGTAGTCCTGCAGCTGCGGTGAGGGCGGGATGACGAACGTTCTCGGCGCCCGCTGGCCGTCCTCCGGGCGAGGCAACAGCTCGGGCCGGGGCAGCTTGAGGTCCTCGGCGGTCTTCACATCGCCGCTGACCCACCACATGCGGAGCAGCTCGGGGACGTTGTGGAACCGGGCGAAGCGTTGCTTGAGTCGGAAGCTCCCACCGTCTGGGGACAGCTCGACGTCGGTGGTCGACTGGCCGAACGTGGCCGCCCAGGTGTCGAAGTCGCGCACGCCGGCGGCGTCGAGAAGGTCCGGCCGCAGGTAGCGCTGCATCACGTGGGCCTCGGTGATGCTGTTGGCGATCGGCGTGGCCGTGGCGAGTGTCCCGACGCGGAGTCCGTGGCGGTTTCTCAGGTAGTGCAGCTTCATGTCCAGGTCGGTCGCCCGGTTCGAGCCCTCGATGGCGGCGCCCGGGATGTTGGAGACCGTCCGCAGGTTCTTGTAGTCGTGGGCCTCGTCGACGACGACGTAGTCGATTCCGGAGCGCTCGAAGGTGACCGCGGGGTCGTAGTCCCGGGCGAGTTTCTCCTTGATCCGCTCCTCGGCGCTGAGCAGCCGGGCCTCCATGCGCTTGGTCGACAGGCTGCGGATCCCCTCGGCCTTCTCCCGTTCCAGGGCGGCCCGCAGCTCGGCCAGCTCGTTGTCGAGGTAGGCGCCTTGGGCCTCGGCCGTCATCGGGATCCGCTCGAACGCCGAGCGGGTCAGGATGACCGCGTCCCAGTCGCCGGTGGCGATGCGGGCGACGAACGCGCGCCGCCGGTCGCGGGTCAGATCGGCGCTGGATGCGGCCAGGACCTTGGCCTGGGGGTAGAGCTGTTGGAACTCCCGCGCCCACTGCTCCAACATGTGGTTGGGGATGACGATGGCCGGCTTGCGGATCATCTTCAGGCGCCGGAGCTCCATGACCCCCATGGCCATCTCGGCGGTCTTGCCTGCGCCGACCTCGTGGTAGAGCCCCACCGCGGGCTCGGAGATCATGCGCGCGACGGCGGCGACCTGGTGGGGGTTGGGCTCGAAGGTCAGTGCCAGACCGGGCAGCGAGAGCTCGACCTCGTCGTAGCTGCGCAGCACTAGGGAGTTGAAGCGGTCGTTGTAGACCCGCGCGAGGGTGACGGCCCGCTGTGGGTCCTCCCATACCCAGTCGCTGAAGCGCTCGGTGAGCTGGTCGGCCTTGGCCTGCGCTGCGACGGTTTTGGAGACGTTGAGCTTGCGGCGGATGCTCGTTGAGCCCTCGGGGGAGGTGTACTCGAACTCGTCGTGCACCGTGATCGGCTGCTGCTTGAGCAACGCGGACGCGATCTGTGGGGCGGAGAGGTCCTCCGTGCCCCAGGTGCTGGTGGCGTTGATCCCGAAGTCGCGCCCCTTGACCAGCCACTGGGAGCCGTAGGGGTGTTCGACGGTCAGACTCGGGTCCTCCAGCGTCTCGCGGAGGAACTGCTCGACGTAGCGGCCGTCGATCCAGGACGCGCCGAACCGAGCGACGATGTCCTCCGGCGCGATGTCCGGGGGCACGACCTCCTCGAGGGCGGCGATGTTGGCCGCGAACCGGTCGTCGGTGGCTTCGGTGGCTTCGGTGGCGGCCGCGCGGGCGAGCGCCAGCTTGTCCCTGACCTGACCGGAGAGGTACTCGGCGGCCGGGATGAGCGTGCCCGGTGCGGCCGGGTCGTCGAAGACGAGGCGGGCGAGACGTGCGCGTGCCTCGTCCGGTCCTACCCCCAGGAGTCGCGCGATCTCGTCGAGGTCGGCGCGTCCGTGGGTATCCATGCAGATCGCCAGCGCGTCCTCGGGGGAATCCGCACCGAGGCGCGGTGTCCGCGGGGCGACGACGCGCTGCGTGAAGATGTCGGCCTTGGTGGCCTGCTGGGATGTGGAGTCGAAGTTCTCGAGCGCGTAGACCAGCACGGAGTCCGGGTCGCTGCGGAAGCCGCCCTGCTTGGCCTGGATCCGCGCCAGGATCTCCTCGCCTGTCTCCGGGTGGGTCCGCCCGGTGCGGCGCCAGGTGAAACGGTTGAGGGGGCCGAACCGCTCGCTGTAGCCGTCGTAGCGGTCCTTGAGCTGCGCGCGGAGCTGGTCGATCTCCGCGGTGGGCTCCAGGGAGGCGGCCTCGGCCTCGAGGAGCGCGACGACGGTGTCGCGCAGGCCGAGCAGCTCGCGGAGCTCGGGGCGTTGGGTGCGTGGCACCGCGAACGGCTCGGCTGCCCCCTGGTTGATCTGGACGAATTCGTCGCCCTCGATCATCAGGTGGCCTGCGGGAAGTTCGGCGGACCGCGCCACGAGGGCGGCACGAGATGACGCCGAGACGGCCACGGTGGGGGAGTGGGCCAGTCCTGCGACGTGGGCGCGGGCGACCAGCAGCTCCAGCTTCTCGCGGAGCAGCTCGGCGGCCGGACGCTCGCTGATCACCGTAGGTTCGGCATCGCTGAACTGGCCACGCCCGACCGCCAAGGTCCCGCAGATCATCTCGGGGTGCTCGGCGAAGTAGGAGCTGATCCGGATTTCCTGCCCGTCGACGTCGACGAGCTGCGTCAGCTCCCAGTCGTCAGGGACCGGCTCGGCGTCGGGCTCGCGTCGCCGGAGAACGAGGAGGTCGGTCACGACCGGGGTCCCCGCGGCACGTTGGTGCGCTGCTCGCGGGAGTCGGATTGCGCCGACCAGGTCGGCGAGCTCGGCCATCTCACGACGAGCTGCAGGGTTGGCCGCGTCGAGGGTGTAGCGCGAGGTGATGACGGCGACGAGCCCACCCGGGGCGGTCAGATGCAAGCTCTTGATCAAGAAGTGGTTGTGGATGGAGTGTCCGCCACGGTTGTACTGCCGGTCGGTCAGGACGGACTTTGCGAACGGCACGTTGCCGACGGTGAGGTCGAAGGCGCCCTCGGGGGCCGTGGTGTCGGCGAAGGACTCGCTGAGGATCTGCGCGTCCGGGTAGAGGGCCGCGGCGACCTGCGCAGTCGCGGCCTCCACCTCGACCCCGACCATCCGGGCCCCGTCCGGCGCAGCGGCGATGAAGTTGCCCGAGCCACAGCCGGGCTCCAGTACCCGGCCCTCGGTGAACCCGAGCTCCTGGAGGGCACGCCAGATCGGCGCCACCAGACCGGGATCGGTGTAGTGCGCGTTGAGCGTGCTGCGGGCCGCCGACTTCCACTCGGCTTCGCTGAGCAGCGAGGCCAACTCCTCGCGGGCCCAGGCGAACTCAGAGCGCGCGGAGTCGAACACCTCGGGCACCGCACCCCAGCCCGACCAGGCGGCGATGATCCGCTGTTCTGCCTCGGTGGCCGGTCGCTCGTCCGTGCGCAGCGTGCGGAGGGTCCGCAGCGCAGCGATGTTCGCCCGGGTGCGAGCGACGGAGCCGGAAGGCACCAGCGGCTCAGTGCCGACAGGCCGGAACCGAGCTGGTGGCGTCACGGCCGACGGCCGGTGGACCTCTGCCTCAGGCAGCTCAGCAGCCTGGCGCTCCGAAGGCTCGCTGGGAGACCGACGGTCAGGGTCGGAGACTCTCGGGCCGGTACGAGGCTCCGTCGGTGCCTGAGCACTGATGACGCCTCTGATCCGGTCCCAGCGTGGCGAGTTCTGCGGATCCAGCTCCTCGGCCTGAGCGATGAGGTCGAGGGCCCGCTGTCGGTCACCGCCGTCGAACGCGACTCGCGCCTCGGCGGCGAGCTCGGCGGCGACCTCGGCTTCCTGAGCACGTTCGTCAGCGAGCTGCTCGTCCGTCTTGACCGTGCCGTCGAGCAGCTGCGGGTGCTCCCGCAGGTAGCGGTAGGCCCAGTCCCACTCCTCGCGGGTGGCGTCCCGGACGTGACCTTCGATGACGTAGCGGGCGGCGGCCTCAGGACCGCCGCCCCCAGGCGCTCCGGGATGTCCGTAACGCGCCGCGTAGTCCTCCAACGCGCGCACCAGGGTCCGAGCCCGAGCCGGCTGATCGGCGGGAACCCGCGGTTCCTCCGGGCCGCGAGCGTTCTCGGCGGCTAGAGCCGAAGCGGTTCCCACGCTGCCCGCCGGCGCCGCGGGCTGCGGCGCGCTCAGGGTGAGTGTGGCGGCCAGGTCGCGGAGGTTCCTGCCCAGTGGATGCCCGCCGCTGCGCCCGACCCGCCCGTCCGGTCTGGAATAGGTGTGTCCGCACTTCACCGAGCTCAGCCCGAGGACGTCGAGCGCGTCCGCGAGGGCCTCCAGCTCGGCTGCCCGGTGACGTCGTTCGTCGGGAGTCAGCCGGGCCACGACCTGCTCGACGTGGCTGTCGAAGCGTTGCTCGCGAGTCGCCGAGTCCCTGAGCAGCTGGCTGGCCTGCATGGCGGCGGTCCAAGGGCCGGGGAGGACGGGATCGCGCTGCCAACCTGCGAGTCCGTCCTCAATGCCTTGCAGCGCCACCTCGGCCAGATGCGGAGCCAGGACACCACGGAAGTCGTCGTGGGCTCGGTACTGCGCGGCCAACGCCAAGTTCGCCAGGTCGACGCCGCGGTCACCGGTCGCACCGGGATCTCGGCGGTTGCCGCTGACGACGTTGAGCCGCTCGACCTCGGCCTTGGCCGCCTGGAGCTCCGGGTCGCCCTCACCCCGTTCCCACCGTGCGTAGACGACCTTGACCCGCTGCTGGATCAGGTCGTTCAGCTCGCGCTGGGACAACGCGCCGAACTCACCCGTGCTGACCAGACGCGGGTCATCGGACGAGAGCCGCGGCGACCACGAGGACTCCGTCGTGTGGAGTGGGACGGCTACCGGGGGGCGGAGTCCTCGATCAGGGGCGTCCACGGGTCCACCGGGGAGCTCTCCGCGAGCACCTCGGCCGCCTCCGGCTCCGGCGGGAGCAGGACCTGCTCGGCGAGGACCATCTCCCGAGCCCGTTGCCGAGCCGCGTTCAGACGACCGACCTTCTCCAGGTACGTCTCCCGCGCCGGGTCGTCCCCCGCCAGCTCCGTGCTCAAGTCGGTGATCTGGTCGGCCACCTCCAGGCCCAGCTCCGCGAAGAAGGTCTCCGGGCTCGCGATCTGGGCGTACCGGCTCGGCAGCCACCGCCGCCAATGCGTCATCGCCTGCGCGCCGTACTCGTTCATCCTGGTCACTCCGGTCTCGTGGTTCGGTGCCATCGGAGCCCGACGCGGTCGGAGCCGGATCCGCAGTCTCGGACGCGGTGCCTCCGAAGAGGAAGTCCAACGCGAGCTGGTCCTCCGCCGGAGCTGGTCGCCGCCGTCGTCCAGGCACCTGCTGCCCCTCATCCCGCAGCGTAGGCCGCCGCGTGTCTGTGTCGTGGGATTACGCCGGGCTGTGCCCGGCCTCGATCGCCTCGTAGTCGAGGAAGTACGACTCGTGGGGCTCGTCGTGTCCGAGCGGGGTCGCCCCACTGCCCGTGCTGTGCATGCCGCCCTTGCAACCGCAGAAGGGACCGTTCTCGCTGCACAGCACGCCGAGCTGGTGGTCGAGGTGTTCGAAGTAGACGACCATCGCGTTGCCGTCTCCGGCGATCACCGCTTCCGCCCAGGACCGTCGTGCCGCCTCGAACCGCGCGATCGCCTCGGGATGCAGCCACCACTTGCGACACCAGTACGGGTAGCCCCCGGTCTGAGGGACCTTGCGCTCCAACAACAACGCGACGTTGTCGCGGACCCAGGTGACCAGACGACGCATGTCCAGGCCGATCTCGACGTCACTGTCCGGGGCCGCAGCGTCCGGCGGCGCGGGCAGGTCGCCATCCCCTGCCCCGTCGGTGCGGTCGTCGGGGATCGGGCCGGGGACGAGGCTGAAGTGCTCCTCGACGTCGTCGAGGGCGCTGGCGAACTCCTCGACGCGGTCCTCGAGGTCGCTGACCCGTTCAGCCAGCGCAGCGTGGTCACCACGTTGGCGCGCGACCAACGCGACCAGCTCCGGGTCACGTCGTCCCGTCGGCTCCTCGTCGGGGTGCGCGCTCATCGCGGCGCTCGAAGGGCGTCCTGCTGAGCCAGGATCCGGGAGAGAGGGTTGTCGCGCCCCAGGGAGGCGATCGCCGCCTCCCGGACCTGCGCGCTGGCCTCGGCGGCGAACCCGGAGATCGTGTCGGCGTCTCGCTCGGCGTACCAGGGCATGAGGTCGATCAAGCCCGGCTTGCGGCCGGAGGAGATCAGGACGGCCTTCGTCTTGGGCAGGGCGGCGACGTCGGCGGCGGACAGGATGCGGTCGCGCCGGGTGGACAGGGTCGAGGAGGACCCGCCCTTGCCTCGCTGATCGGAGTAGGTGGGGACGTCGTGGTCTCCGATGAGCCGAGACACGTGCTCGCAGAACTCCGGGTCGTGTACGCCGGCCCCAATGAGCTTGATGGTGGCCGCCGACCACAGCTTGTCCATCCCGGAGCGTCCCCAGATCGCCACCCCTTGCTGGTAGGACTGCAGGAAGCTGGTGACCTGGATGGACATGCTGCCGAAGTAGCTGTAGAGGTCAGGCAGGTTGCGGATCGGGCAGATGTTCGCCGCCTCGTCGAGCACTGCGCGTACCGGCGGGTCCACCCGCCCGCCCCGCGCGGTGGCCGCGGCCGCGGTCGTTCGCAGAAGGTGATCCACCAGCGCTGCGACGACCGGGGCACCGGTGCCCGCGCCCTCCCGGGTGAGGAGGTAGAGCGTGTCGCGAGGAATCGGGTGTCCGTAGTCGTCCTGCTCGTAACCGACGACGAAGCGCCACGGGTCGAGCTCCTCGACCCGGTTGACGTGAGGCGCCTCGATCCAGGTCGCGGGGGGCGTGACGTAGCGGGCGACCGCCTCGGACTCCAGGCAGCTGATCGCGGTCAGGGCCGTTTCGTACAGGCCGCCGCGCTGGTCGGAGGGTGCCTCGATGGTTCCCTGCAGACCCGTGGCTATGTCGGTCATCCCGGCGGCCCGGAGCAGGGCGACGGGTTCCTCGCTACGCGTGGCGAGCCACTGCCTGACGTCGCGCAGGCTGTAGGCGGGCCCGCTCGCGGCCGCCGCCACGATCAGCTGGCCGAGCAGCCGCTCAGCGCCCTTGGTGAAGTACGGATCGGCGCGTTCATGCCCGGCTCCCACGGTCTGGGAGAAGTGCGTGACCAGGAACTGTGCGTCTGCCATGTCACGGATCCCGGCGAGCGGGTTCCACCACCAGGTCTGGGCCACGCCCGCGATGCGCTGCGGGTCGAGGACGAACACCCGTCCCAGCTCCGCGCGCAGCCCGATCGTCAGGGTGTAGACGTCGACCTTGTTGCTCGTCGTGATGACCGGGCCGGGCGCCGACAGCACTGCCGGGACGACGACGGCCGAGGTCTTGTTCGACCGTGGGCCCGCGATCTCGAGGAGCACGTCCTCCTCCGAGGCATAGAGCTGCTCGGAACCGAGCCTGCCCAGGCGCAGGCCCAGATCCCTCTCCGTCACCGAGGTGTCGGACAGGGACGGGCGCAACTGGACAGCACGTCGACGCGCTCCACCGCCGTACATGTCGCGGTAGTCGCGGCGGCGAGCCAACGACCTGCTGGGGCTTCCGTCCGTGGCGGCGCGGCGGGCGGCCCAGAGCCCGAGCAGTACTACGACGGACAGCACCGGCAGACACAACAGACCGAGAGCGCCCCAGAAGATCCACCGCGAGCCGTCAGCGCCGATCAGCGGGTCCAGGGTGCCGCCCCCAGACGCCTGTAGGAGCGCGGTCACGGTCGCCGAGCCGAAGGCGGGAGGGACGAACCCGTAGCCTGCGGCGGCCTGGCCGGCCAGCCAGAGGACGACGCTGACCAGCAGGCCGGTCCCGAGCACGGCGAGCAGCACGAGCGGGGCGGCGATCTCGCGGAGCAGGAACGGGGAGCGGGCGTTCACGGCGTGGCCCGGCGCCAGGCCTGGTCGGTGTCGTAGAGCTGCCGTTCGGTCGGTACCAGGCTCATCGCCACCGGCAGCCCCATCCGCTCACCCGACTTGATCAGGTACTTGCCGCGGCCGGGATGGGCGGTGCCCGAGACCCACGTCGGCGGCGCCGCCCACGAGCGCACCATGCCGCTCTCCTGAGCGGTCAACGGTGCGATGCGTCGGATCCCGTCGAGCTCCTTGTCGGCCATCCCACCGAGAACCATGACGCCGTTTCGGGAGGCCATGCCTCTCGCCTTGGCCCGGTCGGCCTCCGTCGGGAGAGCCTCGAGGTCGTCGAGCGAGTGGGTGACCTGCGCGGAGATCTCTCCGCGGTGCCGGCCGAGGCGAGTGACCCGGTCGGAGCGTTCCACCAGCCCCGGAGCGACTCGCAGCGCCCGCCACAGCTCGTCCTGAACGCGGAAGATGTTCCGCCGGCGCCCGAGCGCTGCCGAGCCGTCGATCACCGCGGCGGCCCAGGCCCAGGAGGACAGCATCGCGGCCGCGACGACCTCGTCGTCGTCATCGTCGAGCGCGGAGATGTCGAGGGACAGGGCCGGAGTGTCGATGTCGGCCTCGACGGAGGACCGGCGGTCGAAGATGCCGCGGATCGCCCCCGCACAGAGCAGACCGAGGGTGTTGAGCAGGTCGCGGGCGTCGCGACGGAACATGGTCTCCGTCTCGCACGCGGCGATGCTCAGCAGCTCTGCGGGCGGATTGGTGAGCACACGTACGACGTCGGGGATCGTGGGCTCGCCGGTGGGGTCCGCCGAGACGGCCAGGTCAAGAGCGACGTCGAGCAGTCTCCGCTCGGTCACCGCGATCTCGGAGCGACGGACGATGACGACGAGGGCCTCCAGCAGGGACAACCGTCGGGCCCGGATGGTCTCCTCCAGCCGGGCCCGTTCTTGGCCGGAGCTCTGCGCGAGGGCGCTCCGTAGCGGGCCCGCATCGAGGGGATTCAGAGAGTGGAGGCCGCGCCCGATCCGCCAGACGCGCCCGCCGAGGTGATCGACCAGTGCGGTGTACTCGCCCTTGACATCTCCAGGGACGACCGCGCTGAAGCCGAAGCTCACCAGCCCCACCATGAGCCTCTTGACGATTGTGGACTTCCCGATGCCGGGCTGCCCCTGGATCCACATGCCGGTGTTGGAGACCAGCCCCTCACGCAGCCACTCGGACGGATCGAGCCCGATCGGCTCGGCGGTGTGCATGTGGCGCCCGATCGGCACGCCCGGTGTGGCCGCGCCCGAGCTGACCGCGAACGGGAACAGCCCGCACACCTGCTGGGTGGTTCCCTGATAGAGGACGCCGCCTTCGACGTTCGCCGCGCGCCCGCCGCCCGGGGTCGTCCAGCCCCAGCTGCGCGGCACGGGGCGAGAGCGGTAGTGGGTGCCGGGGTCATCAGCACTCGGGGCGGCGGCCGGGCGCAGGCGCGCACCGGCCACCGACCCTGGCGGAGCCACACCGTTGGGCGAGGCCGAAGTCGGATCGACCGTGGCGGTCATCGGCGTGCCCTTCGTGCCAGTTCGACGGGATCGAGGCCGAACCCGAGCGCGGCGGCGAAGCCGGCCATCTGCGCGCCGCGCAGACGACGGAGCCGCAGCTTCGACTGACCCGCGCGCTGTTCGACGTCGGCGGTCGCCGCCGGGACCAACTCTTCTCGAGCGACCGTCGTCGACACGTAGAGGCAGAAGCGGCCCACCCCGGCGCCCTCGGCCTCCTCACGGGCGCTCTGTAGCGCCCGAGCGAAGTCGTCGCGCTCCCGTTGGGTCTCGTCCCGTTTGGTGCGCTTCGCCCAGGCCCGGCGGACCTGGGTGTTGGTGATCTCGCGCTCGACCTCGTCGGCGGCCGCGCCGGCCGAGTAGGGCTCGTAAAGCATCGTGACGCGGCGAGGGAAGGGGCCAGGGGCGAGTAGCGGGGTCAGTACGCGGTCGACGACTGCCTGTCGGGGCGCCTCGCTCAGCGCCCAGGCGACCGAGATCCCGGAGTCGTGGCGCCAGTGATCCCATGCCTCGTTCGCCCGGATCGGGCCGGCCTCTCCCCAGATCAGCAGCTCGGAGTCGCCCGAAGGAAGTCGCGTGACGTCGCCCCGGCTGGCCGGGTCGTAGGCGATCCGCAAGCGTCCGGTCAGCCACGCCGCGGTTGCGCGGCCGAGGACGGCGACTCCCGCCATGCTGAGGCTCGCCTCGAGCCCGGGGAGCCAGCGAGTGACCTCGGCGACGGCCTCCATCAAGTCCTGTGGCCGCGGCGTCGCGCGAGAGGGGTCGAAGGTGATCGCGACTCGGGTGTCGACATCGGCGCTGGTCGCGGGCGTCGCGTCGACCAGCTCCGCCATCACGTCATGCGCTGCCTGCGGTGCAGAGGGATCGAGTCGTGACGAGACGTAGTCGCGCAGGGTGGTGCCGCCCGACGGCGCGGTGTCGACGGTGACCGCGATATGGCGGACCATGCGCTGGTACCCGAGGTCGGCCAGGAACGCGCCCCAGGACGCGACCCAGGCGTCTGCCTGCGCGCGGTCGGCCAGGTCCAACCCGACCGGACTGACACGGACGACTGCGGTCAGCCATCCGGTGCGTCGATCCCACAGCAGGCCCTGCTTCCCGCCTCGACCGTCGTCGGTCGAGAGCGGCACGAGCGGGGCCATGGGCCCGGGGAGGTCATGTCGGCGAGGGTGGTCGGTCAGCATCCCTCCGGAGAGCTCGTGCCACCCCGCGGAGCGGGATCTGCTGAACCGGATACGTCGGATCACGACGTCCGACAACGACTGGCCGCCCACCTTCACCAGTACGGCGACCAGGATCAACGCCGAGATCAGCGCTGCGATGAGCGCGACCTGGGCCGAGACGTAGGCGAGCATGATCGGCACCATGACCGCGACGAACAGGGTCAGGCTCTGGCCCGGCCCCAGACGCCCGATCCCGAACCCTCGGGCGCGACGCCAGTTGCCGTACGTGCGTGGCGCCGCCTCAAGGCTCATCGCTGCTCACCACCCTGTGTGAAGCCGTCGGCAGCGGTCTGCCCGGCCTGCTGGGCTCCTCGGGCGACGGCGGCACCGGCGGCGGCCGCTGCTCCAGCGGGTCCCGCCGCGGCGGCTACGCCGCCACCGCCGCTTGCCGCGGCTCCTCCTCCGGCGCCCCCGCCGCCACCGCCGCTTGCCGCGGCTCCTCCTCCGGCGGCCCCGCCGCCTGTGGCCCCCGCGGCTGAAGCGGTTGCTCCACCGGGGGAGGCACCTGCCGCCCCGCTGCCCGCGGCCCCGGCTCCGGCGGAGCTCCCGCCCCCGCCGCCCCCGCCTGCGGATCCGCTCCCCGACGCTGAATCCGCGCTTCCGGGACCTGCGGTCAGCGCCCGCGAGGACCCTCCTGGTTGACCGGCGCCAGACGGTGCCGAACCCGGCCCGGTCATCTCCATCCCTCGCGCCGAACGGAGCGCGGCCATCGACGCAGCCCCACTGGCGCCGGCGGCCAGGGCGGACCCGACCCCACCACCTCCGGACGCGCTGACCTGGGTCCAGGAGAAGAAGCGCATCATCGCGGGCATGGCCACAATGGCCAGGACGATGACCATGATCCCGGTCATGATCGTTGTGAAGTCCTGGCCGTTGCCAAGCAGTTGGAACCCGATGGCGTAGATGACGGCGGCCATGGGCTTGTAGAGGACGAGCGAGATGGCCCACGGCAGCATGCGGTTGAGCCACACCTTCGTCGAGTCGTTGATCGAGCCGGAAGCAGCGACCGGGAGCAGCACGGCGAGCACCATCAGCCCGGCCTGTCGGATGAAGCCCAGGACCCACTGGATCAGTGCGAGAAAGGCCAACAGGCCTGCGGTGATCAGCAGCAGGAAGGAGTTCTGGACTGCCCCGGGGGTCAACGCGCCGCCGATCCGCTCGGCGAACCCGCCCATCGAGCTCTCGACCAACCACTGTGAGAACTCGTCGCCGGCCTTGATCGCAGCCGACATCACCGCCAACCCGAGCAGGCTGACCACCGCGTAGCGGAACAGGCCTAGACCGACGTTGATTGCCGGATCCTTCCTGCGCGACAACATCATCCGGATGGCCTGGACGAAGATGGAGCCGGTCAGCATGGCGATGATGACGGGGGTGAGGTACTGCTGCAGGTTGCGGACGGTGCTGTTGTCCGGGTCGACCGATGCGGTCTGCACCCACCAGGTCATCGCGTCGCCCACGAGCCGCCCCGCGGCCTCGGCTGCGCTGTTCGCGATGTCGTCGAACGCGGAGGCGGCCGCGGCCTGGGCCTTGCAGGTGATGTCAAAGGTTCCGCAGTCAGGCATCGGGGCCTCCCAGGGGTGCGAAGCCGTCGATCACGGTCACGAACTGGGGACGACTCAGCGGAACCTGCATCCGCCAGTCGCCATCAACCCACTGCATCGTTCGCTCCATCTGCGCGTAGCCCCGCATCGCGCTGGTCTGGGGAGTCTCCGCAGCGATCGAGACGACCACGACGTCCCCGGTGGGATCTCCGGACAGCCGGTAGGCGAACCGGGTCGCTGCGGTGTTGGCGGCGTTCTCGGAGCTGACCTCCGCCCGTGCGGCGGCGATCGTCCCCTCGACGTCCCCGAGCGTCTGCATGCGTGCCGTCGCTTCGTATACGGCAGGTCCCGCCGAGGACGACAGCCGCGTGCTGATGTTGATCGCGGCGAGGGCGGCGCCGAGGGCGTCGTGGGTGAAACCCATCGCGGCACCGGACGACTCTTGGCGAGACGGGCCGTGCAGGGCCGAGACAGGCACCGGCTGGCCGCTGACCCGCTGCCAGGTGATGTCGCTATCCGTCGTGGGGGCCTGCCCGGTCGGGGGAGCGTGTTCGCCGAGGTCGTCGCTCCGCCCGAGGAGAAAGGCGATCGATGCGATGACGAGTACGACGACGACTGCGAGCGAGAGAATCAGGCCGCGACGTCGGCGGGACGGGCGGCGGCGCGTGTCCGCGCCCTCGTTCATGATGAAGCTCATCGGCTGGAGGCTCCCGGGGAGAGGGGGTTGGGCCGGGCGGCATGTCAGACGACGACGGAGACCAGCCCGGCGGCGGTGGCGACCAACGCCAGACCGCCGAACACCCAGACCGTGCTCGACACACCTTCGATCGCCAGCTGGTTGCGGTTTCGCCGGCCCAAGATCATCATGCCGCCGCAGATCATCAGCCCTGCGACACCCGAGACCAGACATCCCCACTTAATCCACGCCAGGATGGTGTTGGTGAGGTCGCCGAGTCCTGGTGGCGCCTCCGGCCCCGGGTTCGGGATGGCGGCGGCGAGGAACGCGTGCAGCATGACGAGATCTCCTAGTAGCGGTCCGGCCGGCCGGCCGGGACAGGTGTGGGGTGGATCGGGACGCGGCCCGGGGCGGGCGGTCGCATCGCCGACAGCAGAGGCGCAACTTCGTCGACAAGGTGGCGCATCGCGCCTACGAACCCCCGCCAAGAGCGGGGGATGTCCGTGCCGGGCCGGAGGAGTTCTGTGGCAACGGTCAGTGGGTCGTCGAGGCTTCGCCAGTCGGCCACGAACGGAACGGTGACGATCGCTGTCACCACGCCCTCAGTCATCCGCAGCCGCGTCTTGACGTGCGATGACAATGACCCGGGGATGTCCTCGACAACGGCTAGAACCGGGGGCGGTTGGTCGTGTGACACCGCGGCCAAGGCACGCTGGGCGTTTCCGATGGAGTGCATCGTGGAGCGACACACCAGAATCTCGACGGGAGCGCCGCCGCGGTAGATCCGCGAGTCCTCGCCGTGCAGCGCCGACGCGATCGTCGTCGTGCCCACGCCTCCCGCCGCCCCGGCGATGCGTGGCCGATCAGTCTCTGCAGCCATCGAGTCTCACCCACCGCTCTAGTACAGATCAGGTCGCCATGAGACTATACAGTTGTGGCCGTCGAGACTACCTCTGAGTCGACATGGAGTTGCGTCGCGTGAACTACAGCGAGAACTACCGCGAGAGGGCACGCGGACGCCGCTGGGTCGGCGGTATCGCCGCGGTGGCGATCGGCGCGGCCGTGGTGGTCGGTGCGTACTTCATCGGCCAGGAGTCGCGCACGGCGCCCGTCGTCGAACCGGCGGCATCACCTGGCGGCCCCCAGGTCGCTGTGGCCTGGCCCGCGGTCGCAAGTCCGGATCCGATCCTCAGCGCGACCTCTTGGCTGCACGCTTACCGCACAGTGACTGCGCAGGATGCTGCAGCCAGTGCCTGGATCGACCGTGTGATGCCAGTCGTCACCGGTCAACTCGCTGACTCATACGAGCAGGCTCGAGAAGGGTCGAGCGGGGCGCGCTGGACGGAGTTCCAGGAGCGCGGATGCGTCACCACGGTCGAGGACGCGGGCGGTGTGATCCCTGACGAGGCCCCCCGAACCGAGACGGTGGTCAACGTTCAGGTGAGCGGTCGCGTCACCACGATCTGCGCGGATCGTCAGGCGCCACCGACGCCGGACGAGACCCTCGGGGCGACGCTCTCCTTGGAGAGGGGAGACGATGGGCTGTGGCGAGTCAGTAAGCGATTGTACTGATTGGAGCGTTCTCCATCTATACGATTGGCTGCCATTCCACGCCGATGAGTCAGAGCGTCAGAGGATCGGTGCGAAGCTGAGCTGCGGCCCGCAGGGCCTCCTCGGCTCCCAGTAGGTGGCCGACGGCGGGGGGTGCGTCAAGATCCGCCATCGCCTGCACGCACGCGGCCGCGGCAGCGGTCAGTGCCTGCCGTAGCTGCGAGCGCAGCTCGTCGGCACTCCACTCCTGGCGCACTCGGGATGCCGCGGTGTCGAACTGTGCTGTCGCGGCATCCGATGCCAGCCGGCGCAGGGTGGCCCACTCGTGGAACGGAGTACCACGCAGGGCGCCCAGCAGTTCGTCTGGCGAGGTGGCCTGAACGGGGATCGAGGTCACGTCTCCTCCGGGGGGTGGCGATGTGCGACCGAGTGTGGAGAGTCGGCTCGTCGAGCCGACACGGCGTGCTGCCATGACTGCGCCGGCCCGCTCGGGCGGCTGAGCCGCGACTGTCGCCAGCTCCGTCATGTGGCGACCTCGTCTCGTCGACTGACGCTGTGGGAATCAACTGTATGCGTCAGGACGCTAGCGAGTGGAACCAACTGTTGCAAGATCAGGGTTCGTCTTGTGGCTCACACGCTGCCCGAGCGAGCCTCGCGGTTACCGCTCCAGCACTATGAAAAGCCATGTATCGGGATGGTCGACACGGGAGAGCGTGGCCATCGACTGGTCGAGCGGGGTGAATGCTAGGGAATCAACTGTTGCTCTCGGTGGTTCGTGTCGTACTCTGATCGCAACTTCAGGGCGCGACCGGCGTTGCCCACGAGGGAAACACTTGTAGCCCCGATGGGGTGATGAAGGGGAGACACGAGTGGTGGCAGCTTTCGCAGATCGGCTGAACCGGGTCTTCCGTGCCTTCCCACAGACACACGGCGGGGCGCACCTGGAGACCCGCGAGTGGAGCAACGAGCAGGTCTCGCGAGCCGCGGAGGAGGTCTACGGGCGTTCCTTGATCAAGCGGCAGCACCTTCGTCTGTTGAGGTCCGGAGAGCGACCGAGGCCGTCCATCGAGACCGCCTCCGCCATCGCCCGGGCCTTCGAGCTCCTCTCCCGAGATGAGGCACATCCCGGCGATGCGAGCGCGATCGCGTCCTACCTGACGCTGGATCAGGACGAGGTGTCAGCGGAGGACAGCGCGAACATCGCGGATCTCCGGGAGCGGCTGAGCCGGCCCGACATGGAGTCCGTGATCCAGGAGGCGATGCGGGCCAGCGGCGTCGAGAGCATCGCCTTCCGGGCCCGCGGGCTCTCGCCCGAGTCGCTCAAGGCGGTCCTCGGCATCATCGAGCACTCCAGGACGCTGGAGGGCCTCGACGACGACCGGAACCACCTCGACAAGGGTCAGCCGTAGCGCTTCTTTCGAGAGGCCAGGAAGTCATGCAAGGAGACCTCGGCGTCGGACCCCCGAGGGGCGTGTACCTCGAAGCCGCCGGCGCCGCCGGTACGCGCACGAGTCAGCGCCTGGTTAGCCGAGGACACCAGATCCTTCGTCGTCAGGCCGCTGACGGGGAACTCGGCGCACCCCACAGCAGCGGAGAACGAGTCGGGGGAGGGGCCACCGTCAGCATGCTCGACCTCAACCGCCTCCACCGCTCCGATGAACTTCCGGGCGAGTTGCTCGAGATCCTGCTCGGCCGCCGAGGGGACCAACACGGCGAAGTCGTGACGACCGAACCGTCCCAGCAGGTCATCAGGCCCTGCGACTTCGAGCAAGCCCAGGCTGATGCTGCTCAGCGCCTCGTCGGCCGCACGGCGACCACGAGAGGTCGCGAACGCGCGGAATCCCACGAGGTCGATGAGGAGCAGGGCAGCAGGCTGTCGGCGGCGTGCACACTCGCGGAGCTCCCGGCGGGCACGCCGGTGCCATGCTGCGCTGTTGAGGAGCCCGCGGTCGCCGTCGGTGCTCTGCTCGATCTGCTGGACCGCGTAGAAGCGGTGAAGCAGCAGGACCAGGGGCAGGAGCATCACCGCCATCCAGGGAGAGGACCCGGCCAGGGTCGTCGCGAGGATCCCGCCCAGTCCGATGGTGCCGAGTTCCAGAACGTTCTCCGCTCCCGTCCCGATCGCATCCCTGAGTGTGAGTTCCGGTCGGGACAACGGGATCACCAGGACCACCAGCCCCGTATTGATCAGCCAGTACACGGCCAGCGCCCCAAGGACGACACCCAGTCTCGGGAGATCGGACACCCCCTCGGCGAGTTGAACTCCGCCCGTTTGCAGCACGGCGGCCGTTCCGAGGCAGGCCAGCATCGAGGTGGCCCGCGAGTAGAGGCCGCGGTAGGCGAGGTTCCCCGCCGGGCGCAGCGCCCTCGTCCAGTGATGAGTGAGCATGACGAAGGTGGCGGTGGAGCTCAGAGCGCCTGGAAGCAACAGCGCAGCGGAGACCGTCCAGGCCGAGGTGATGTCGAAGTACCCGATGTCACCTGCAGGACGCAGGGTGTTGGTCGCCTCACGCCGGTTGGCCTCGATGTCCGCGACCACCTCGGTGTGAACCACCCCGAGCGCGACGAGCAGACCGGCGAGGAGCAGCTCCCGGCTCGACACGTGCAGGTCGGTCCACAGCAGGGCGGTCAGGGTGAACGCCGCGCTGATGATCAGCAAAACCAGACACAGGACCGGCGCGCTCTGCTGCCACAGCGGCCAGGTCGTCGGCCTGCGCCAGGAACCCCGCTCACGAGGCGATCGATCCTGTTCGCCGCTCACCGCGGCCTCAGCTCGCACAACTCGCGACACACTCCCCCGACGGCAGGTGCTCAAGATCACCGGAAGATCCACTGTAGCTTTCCGCGTATTCGGAAGTTCGGGGGATCCTGAGATGGGCCGAACGGTGGCACATGCAGCGGGTGAACAGGGGGAGGCACTGCCGGCGTGGTCCGAGGCGCTGCAGCACTGCGTCCAGGTCCTGACCGAGAAGGACCTCCTCACATCGGGACCCTTCGACCTCGACACGTTCATCGCCCGACTCGAGCGCCACGAGGGGCGCCGCATCCACATGACGCCCATCCAGCAACCTGCGGGCGCACGGAGCAGCATCTGTGGGCTCTCGGTCCTGCGGCCGGACAAGTACGCCGTCTACTACATCGACTCGCACTCCTCGCTTCACCAGAGCCACAACAAACTGCACGAGCTCGCCCACCAGATCCTCGGCCACAACCGGCCCGGCAACGCCGGCGGGACGGACGCGCAGGAGCAGGAGGCGGACGCCATGGCGGCCGTGCTCCTGGGCTCCTGGCGGGAGCCTCCGCCGCCGCGGTGGGCGACGACCTCGGACGTCCAGCTCAACGCCGACCGAACCATCGACGTGCTGCTCAAACGCGGGGCTCGCCCCGTCGTTCTCCCGCTCCTTGCATCGATCGTCCTCGCGGGACTCTGCTCGCTCCCCGCGATGGCAGACCTGATCGGCCGAAGCACGCACGGGCTCCCGTACGCCGCGACGTTGCTGCCGTTCCTGTTCGCCGGCCTCGCCGGCACCTTGCTGTTCGCACTCGCGAGGCGTGCCGCCCCGATGTCATGGATCGTGGGAGTGCCCCCTACCGCTGCAGGACTGCTGATCGCTCTGTGCCAGATCGTGATCGGCGAGGCGCCGTCCGTCGAGGAGCCCCGCCCAGAGACTCTGGCGCAGACCGAGGTGGCAGCCCTCGTCGTGGTCACGACGGTTGCGGTCGGCCTCAGCGCTGCGATGCTGGCCGCGAACACGATGCCGTTCCTCGGCTACATCAGGCGCCGAACGGATCGCCTCGCTGCGATCCTCATCGCCTTCGGCCTCTTGACCGCAGGCGTCGGTGGACTCCTTCAGGCAGCCCTCCTTTTGGGCGGTGGGCTGACGGACTCGACACAGAGGGCGAACCTCACCGCGGTGTCGCTCATCATCGTCAGCGGTCCGGTCATCGCCGCGACGGGCGTCGCAGCGAGGGCAGCGGTCGATGTCTCGCGCCCGCTGCGGCGGCTGGCCAGGTCCTACGTGAGCTACCGGCGGCTACGCCCACTGGCAGCGTTCCTCGGGGAGGCCGCACCTCAGTGGCGGCAAGGAGTCGAACAGAACCGCTGGCAGGACGCGCGGCGACTCCGGCCGGCACAGCTCCAAGCGCGCCTCTACCAGCGTGTGATCATGCTCAGAGACGCCTCCTGGACCCTGCTCGGCGTGATCGACGATCACGTAGTCGATCACGCCGTCGACTTCGCGACCCGGTGCCACAGCCGGCCCGGCAGGAAGCACCAGGTGGAAGCAACGGCAGAGGCATGCTGGCTCGCCTGCGCGTTCGAGCGAGCAGCGCGGCCAGGGGCAGCCACCGAGCAGCTCGTCATCGTCGAAGACGCCCGCGACACGACCCTCGGCGACCTCGCCGAAGAAGCGAAGTTCCTGGAGTCAGTGGCGAGAGCACTGCGACGTCGCAGGCTGATCCGCAGCTTCCTCGACGAGCACGCCGCTCGTCCGCCCGAACCCGAGAAGGCCCCGGCATGACCCGACCCGTCTGCATCTCACAGCGACTCACACCTTCAGAGGAGCGCTTCACGGTGACCAGCCCAGCGATCATTGATCTCGACTCGCATTCTGGAGCGAGCAGTGGCCGTGCCGCCGCGCGGTGCACACCTCGGGAGATGCGGCCACACCCCAACAGACCCGGCCGACCCCACTCCGCGAGCCCACGGACCGCCAGCGACCTGAAGAGAGCAGCATGAGCGACCGCGCCCCCGAGGAGCACAAGCCCGGCATCGACCTCGCGGTCCCCGCCGCCCTGTTCGATGACCCGGCCCTGGAACGCGGCTGGCGGGCCCGGATCCGGTCGGCGCGTATGACCCTGCCCGCGTCAGCGCTCGATGACCCGAGCCGCAGCGTCTATGCCAGCAACGGCAGCGGGACCTACGAGGTCTACGTGTGGGACCGCAGCCGCGCAGAGCACCGCCAGGTGACCGACCGGCCCAAAGGCACCGTCGAGGCTGCGATCAGCGCCGACGGCGAGCACGTGTGGTGGTTCGCAGACACCGACGGCGACGAGTTCGGTCACTGGATGCGGGAGTCCTTCAGCGCTGGCGAGGGCGCCGCGGAGCCCGCGCTCGCAGGGATCCCCGACGGGTATCCCTCCGGCATCTGCGTCGGTCTGACGACCGCGGTGGTCGGCATCATCAACGACGACGACGGCTTCGGCATCTGGGCTGGCAAGCCGGGCGAGGACGCTCGACGGATCTACGCGCACGAGGACGGCATGCTCGACTGCCTGTCCCGTGACGAGACCCTCGTCGCCTTCCGGCACGCCGAGCACGGCGACTCCCGCAATCCCGGAATCCGGGTGCTGAGCCCGGACGGAACCTCTGTCGCCGAGCAGCGCGATGAGGGCAAGCCGCTGAACCCACTCGGCTGGGCACCCACCGCGGGCGACCAGCGACTGCTCGTGCAGCACGAGCGCAACGGCAGGCCTGAGCTTCTCCTCTGGGACGTCGGCACGGGAACCCAGACACCGCTGGAGATCGAACTCCCTGGTGAGCTCAGCGGAAGCTGGTATCCGGACGGTCGGGCGCTGCTGATCGTCCAGAACCACGCCGGTCGAGGGCAGCTGCACCGGTACGAGCTCGCCTCGGGCGACCTCGAGAAGCTGCCGACAACACCCGGGTGCATCTCCGCAGCCCAGGCCCGTCCCGACGGCAGCGTGGAGTACGGCTGGTCCTCCGCCGCCCACCCTTCCGCCATCCGACGTTGCGACGGCCAGGACGACGAGCGCCTGCTCGACGCCGGCGACGCGGTCGGCCCGTCGTCCGTGCCGGTCGAGGATGTCTGGATCGACGGCCCGGGCGGGAGGATCCACACCTTCATCTCGCGGCCCGAGAACCTCGCCGACGGCCCACAGCCGACCGTCTTCTATCTCCACGGTGGCCCGCACATGGCCGACGAGGACAGGTACGACGCGATGCGCGCGGCCTGGATCGACGCGGGATTCGTCGTCGTGAACCTCAACTACCGCGGGTCTAGCGGCTACGGCCAGGCTTGGCGGGACGCCATCATCGGCAGGCCTGGGCTCACTGAACTCGAGGACCTCGCCGCGGTGCAGGACTGGTGTGACGCGCAGGGGATCTCAGACCGGCCGCGTTCACTCGTCGTCGGCTTCTCCTGGGGCGGCTACCTCTCGCTGCTCGCCGTCGGGACACAGCCTGAGCGCTGGGCCGCCGGTATCGCCGGTGTTCCGATCGCCGACTACGTCACGGCCTACGAGGACGAGGCCCCGCCGTTCAAGGCCATGGACCGCGCGCTGTTCGGGGGGTCCCCGGAGGACCTACCGCAGCGCTACGCGGACTCGTCTCCGATCACCTACAGCCAGCAGGTCGAGGCTCCCGTCCTCGTCCTCGCGGGTGCTAACGACCCGCGGTGCCCGATCAGACAGATCGACAACTACCTGCGGGTGCTCGAGGCGAGGGGCCAGCGGCCCCACGTCTGCAGGGACGACGCCGGGCACGGCCCGACCGTCAACGAGACCGTCGAGAAGTTCACCGCGGCGGGCATCGCGTTCGCGCAGTCGCACGTGCTCTCCGGGGGCTGAGCTCACCAGGTCCAGTTGCGCATCGCGGGTCTCCTGCTCGGGGTGGTCGGGGTGTGGCTGGGCGTGGGGGGTGGTCACCAGGTCCAGTTGCGCATCGCGGATCTCCTGTTCGGGTTTGTCAGGAAATGACAGGAGCGGGGATTACCAGGTCCAGTTGCGCACGATGGCCTCCAAACTCAGATCGTCCGCCGGAGAGCAGCGGGGGATTCGGGCGATGGATGTCGATTACCTACGGCCAGGTCCAGTTGCGCATCGTTTACTCCCTTCGTTGCTGAGCGATCGCCATCGTGTCGGCGGCTGCCGCCGCGACCCGGGCTGTCGCAGCATCTGCCCTAGTCAGCGGGTGTGTAGGCGCGTCTCCGGCGGCTCGTTGCTGGATGCTGCACATAGCTTCACGCCTCGACCCCGTCCTGGCACATAGACCAACTCGGGAAGAATCTTGGGCCGAACGGCCTAACGTCGAGCGCCAGATGAACGGTCACGTTCTGCAATGAGTTACTCGTGACAAATGGAGTGACACGCACGAACGGGTGACTCGGGCGCGTTGATTCGGTCGGTTTCTGCGATGCGTTCGTCGAGCATTCAGCCTCCCCGATCGCGGACGGGGCGCCAGCGCATCGGCCCCGTGTCGCTCGGTAAACGACAGGGATTCACCCAAGGAGACGGCCGATGACCTCGAACGTGTGACGTTCCTGTGGCACAGCGTTTCGAACCTGTGCCGCTACCGTTGGCGTGCGGAAGCTGCCGAAGGCTTCACGGGAAGCTGGAGGGTGAAGGGGTGGCAGCCGCTGCCAGGCGAGACCGAACGGGCTCCCCGTCCGCCTGGGCGCTCTGGAGGATGCCCCCCCGGGCGCTCGCCCTCATCGTCACCGCGGAGCTCGTCGCGGTCCTCGGCCTGATCGCCAACGCGATGGTCGGCCCGCCGCCGACATGGGCGGACGGGCTCACCGCCCTCATGCTCGTCGTCGGAGGGATCGTCCATACGGAGATCGCGCGCTGGGGCGAGCGCACCCGCCGCAAAGTCACGCCGGTCAGGCACATCGACCTCACCTCGGTGTGGACGTTCTCCAGCGCCCTCATCTTGCCCACAGCGATCGCCTGCGGTGTCGTCCTGGCCACCTACGCCTATGTCCATGCTCGCGTGCTGCGGCCAAGCCGCACCCCGATCTACCGCCAGCTCTACAGCACCTCGACCGTGCTGCTCTCCGTCCAGGCGGTCGGGCTCTTGCTTCGGCTGACGAGCCCGCCGAGCCTTGTTGCGGGCTGGGGGCTGATGCTCCTGCCCGCCAGCGCGGTGCTCTACACGCTGGTGAACTCCTCGCTCATCGTCGCCGTGATCGTGCTCGCGACGCCGGAGGCGACAGTGCGGGCGGTCGTCGGGCGGGGCAGCGAAGTGGCTGTCGAGCTGGCGACTCTCGTCGTCGGGACCTTCTTCGCGGTCGTGGTGACGCTGTTCGGCCTGCTGGGGCTCGTTGTGGCGCTACCCGCCACACTGCTCCTGCAGTGGGCCATCCTGGACTGGCAGCTCGCCGCCCAGGCAGGCATCGACGAACGCGTCGGCCTGCACAACGCCGCTGCCTGGTACAAGCAGGCCAAGCACCTGCTGTCGCGAACCAACCAGCACACCGGCGTGTCCGCTGCCCTGGTCGTCGAGCTGGACCAGGGCACTGAGATCGAGAAGACCTACGGGCGCGAGCTCAACACGGACGCGCTCAGGGTGGTCGCCGAGGCGATCCTCGATGTCACAACCAGGCGCGACGCAGTCGGCTGGTTCGGAGAGTCGATGTTCGCTCTCGTCGTGCCCGACACGGACGGCCGTTCGTTGGCGATGCGGATCCAGAGCGCCGTCGCCCGCCGACCAGTACTTCTGCACACGCCCGACGGGCCTCTTACTGTGGCGCTCACCGTGACCATCGGCGTCGCCGAGGCCCCCCGAAACGGACGAACGGCCACCGCAGTCCTCGAGGCGGCCGAGGTCGCTCTGGACCGAGCACGGAAGAAGGGGAGGGGCAGCCAGCACTTCACCGACGAGGCCATCTGACCAGCAACGAGGCACATCGGGGGACGCCTTGGCACGACGACAGACGACAGAGGGCCGACGGCTCACGGCGGTGTTCAGAGTCCGCGAGTTCACCGGGTTGTGGTCTGCCGAGCTCGTGTCGATCGTCGGTGATCAGCTCGCCCGCATCGCGTTCTCCGTCATCGTCTACGAGCGCACCGGTTCCGCGGCGTGGTCAGCACTCGTCTACGCACTCACCTTCTTCCCGGCTCTTCTCGGGGGAGTCCTGCTGGGCTGGGTCGCCGATCGCTACCCCCGGCGGCGGGTGATGATCGCCAGCGACCTCCTGCGCGTCCTTCTGATCGTCCCGATGGCCATCCCGGGGATTCCCCTTGTCGCGCTCGGCGCCCTGATCGTCGTCACCGTCCTGCTCGCCACCCCGCACACCTCCGCGCAGGGCGCCCTGCTGCCCGAGGTCCTGCCGGGAGACCTCCTCGAGCGCGGGTTCGCCGTCCGGCAGATCACCAATCAGACCGCCCAGATCGTCGGCTTCGTCGGGGGCGGAGCGCTCCTTGCCCTCATCGATGCGCGCGTCGCGCTGTTGGTCAACGCCCTGACCTTCGCGGTGTCCGCGGGACTCCTCTGGGCACTGGTCAGGCCCCGGCCCGCGCCTGTGAGCGAGCAGGAGGATGCGGGGGAGGGCTGGACCACGAAGATCCGTGAAGGCCTGCACGTCGTGTTCGGTGATCGTGCACTTCGGACGCTAGTCATTGTCATCTGGCTGGGCGCTTGCTACATCGCTCCCGAAGGGCTCGCAGTCCCCATCGCCAGCATGTACGACGCCGGGCCGCTCGCGCTCGGGCTGCTCATGGCCTCAATCCCTGCAGGCAGCGTTCTCGGAGCCTTCGCCTCCACCCGCTGGATCTCTCCTGAGCGCCGGGAGCGTGCCATCGTCCCCTGTGCTGTCGTCGCAGGAATCCCTCTGATCTTCACCGCCCTCGCCCCGAACATCTGGGTTGCGATCCCGCTGTGGGTGGTGACCGGAGGGTTCTTCGCCGCGAGTCTGGTGCAGGCCCAGGCGAGCTTCGTACGCGCTGCTCCTGCCGCGGTTCGCGGCCGCGCGACCGGGCTCGCGGCATCAGGACTGGTCGCTGCACAGGGCGTCGGGGTTCTCGTCGGCGGCCTGGTCGCCGAGGAGCTCTCGCCCACGGTCGCCGTGTCCGTCGTCGGGGCAGGAACCGTCCTCGGGCTGCTCGTGGTCGCGATGAGCCGCGGGGGCCGCGCACTTCGTCGCGAGGCGACCGAGGACGACTCCCGATGAGGCAGGTCAGGGACTATCGCGGGCGCCGATCATTCGCGTGCTTGCTTCACCACCTCCTCGCGGATGAGCCGTGTCAAGAACCTGTTGAGCTCGATCTGCTGGTCCGGGCTCATGCCCGCGTCCGGGGCGTGGGAGATGTGCGAGACCTTGGCCTGCCGCATGGCTTCCCGCAGCTCCAGCCTTGAGTCGACCAGAGCGACAACGTCGGGCTCGTCCCGGAGGAGGTACGCGACCGGGACCTGGAAGACGCCCGCCAGGGCTTCCAGAACGCGGATCGTCGGGTTGTCCTTGACCCCGCGGCGCAGCTCCGAGAGGTGGCTCTCAGACACCTCGGCGCCGGCCTCGCGGATCAGCGCGACAGCCTGCTTGACGGTGAGCTTGCGCCCGTCCTCCGCACGGACCATCTCGAACAGATGGCTGATCTTCGCGCTCAACGTCCGCTGATGCGGAGCGTTGCCGTCCAACATCTTCTGCGCCCTCCTGATCGGCTTCGCCACCCCCGGAACGACCCTGCGAGTCCTCTGCTCCTGGATGGATGCCGGCGTCATCTCTGTTTCACCGCGACGCGGCACATGACGCTGTAGTTGGAGCCGCCAGCTGTGTCCTCAGAGATGACCTCGCCGTCGGCGATGACCCGACATCTGATCTCGTCCTCGAGCCAGTGCCGTGTCGCGTTCACCTGGACGAGAGAGGTGCCGTCCTCGGTGGGGGCAGGCAGCATGACCGTCTTTCGCCATGGCAGCGAGACATCGGGATAGTCGAACACCCCCAGGTCGTCGCTGCGCTCGCGGGTGCTGACCTCGACTGCGGTGCTCGGCCCGGTCACTTCATAGGTGACCGAGTTGGCTGACGTCTCGGCGATGGGCGTGCCACCGGAGGTCATCTTCGGTGCTGTGAGTGCCGGGATGACCAGCCAAATCAACACCACGAGCACGCAGATCGCCCCGACAGTCCACCCGGCCACATTCACGAGGCGCTGGTTCACGGTGGTGATTATCAGACGGCTTGGGACATCTGATCTGGTAATCCACCCGATCCGGCATTTGGGAGGCTCCAGTTCGCCTGGGAGCTCGCCGCCGCGCGCCGTTGTAGCCCTGACGCCCGACGCAACAATCTCTGTATGCAGCAGCCAGATCATCCCCGCTCAGTCCCCGCCGTAGGCTCCCGCTGGGGCAGGCCCGCGTCGGGGCGAGCCTGGTAGAAGGGGGCGAGCACGAGTATGGGGTCGATCCACGAGGTGATCGAGGCGCTGCGGCAGGAGCCGACGAACTCCGAGCGCGGCACCAAGTTCGAGCAGCTCATGGTGCGCTACTTCCAGCTCGACCCGCTGCTCTCCCAGCAGTACGACGAGGTGTCGCGCTGGATCGACTGGCCTGGGCGCGACGGCAAGGCAGACACCGGGATCGACCTCGTCGCCCGGGCCCGAGACACGGGCGAGTACACGGCAGTGCAGTGCAAGTTCTACGAGCCGACCACAACGCTGGCCAAGAGCGACATCGACTCGTTCTTCACCGCGTCCGGGAAGAAGCCGTTCACCAACCGCATCATCATCTCCACCACCGACAAGTGGGGGAAGAACGCCGAGGACGCCCTCGAGGACCAGACCCTGCCGGTACAGCGCATCGGACTCGCCGAGATCGCCGACTCCCCCGTCGACTGGGACATCGCCTGGCCCGCGGAAGGCCTGACGATCGAGCTGTCCGAGGCCCGACGGCACGAGCCCCGCGAGCACCAGAAGCAGGCCATCGACAGGGTCTTCGCCGGCTTCGCAGCCGGCCACGACCGCGGCAAGCTGATCATGGCGTGCGGCACCGGGAAGACCTTCACCGCGCTGAAGATCGCCGAACGCGCCGCCGCCGAGAACGGCGGCTCCGCGCGGATCCTGTTCGCGGTCCCATCCATCTCACTGCTCTCGCAGACCCTGCGCGAGTGGACTGCTCAAACCCAGCTCGACCTGCGCGCCTTCGCTGTCTGCTCCGACACCAAGGTCTCCCGCGCCGCCGAGGACATCGACACCCACGACGTCGCCATCCCGGTCACCACCAGCCCGGAGCGACTCACCCAGGAGATGGCGCACCGCAAGCGGGCCAAGGGTCTCACCGTGGTGTTCACGACCTACCAGTCCCTGCCCGTCGTGTCCGGCGCGCAGAAGCAGGGCGTGGACCCGTTCGACCTGGTCATCTGCGACGAGGCCCACCGCACGACCGGGGTCACTGTGGCCGGGGCGGACGAGTCCAACTTCGTCCGCGTCCACGACGCCGACTTCCTGCGTGCCACCCGCCGGCTCTACATGACCGCCACTCCGCGGATCTTCGACGAGAACGTGAAGGCCAAGGCAGACGAGGTCTCCGCGGAGCTTGCCTCAATGGACGATGAGGCCGTCTACGGCCCGGAGTTCCACCGGCTGTCCTTCGGCGAGGCGGTCGAGCGAGGCCTGCTCACCGACTACAAGGTCCTCGTCCTCACCGTCGACGAGGAGCTGGTCGCGGCGCCCCTGCAGGCTCAGTTCGCCGGCAGCGGCGGGGAGCTGCGTCTCGACGACGCTACAAAGATCGTCGGTTGCTGGAACGGGCTCGCGAAACGGGCCGGGCGCGCCCCCGACGGCAGCGGCTTCCCGACCGGGGCTCTCCCGATGCGTCGAGCGGTTGCCTTCGCCCAGGACATCGCTTCCTCGAAGAAGGTCGCTGAGCTGTTCCCCCGTGTCGTCGACGCCTACCGTGACTTGCTCGCCGAGTCCGAGAATGACGGCAGCGAGGTCAACACGACCAACGTCGACCTCTCCTGCGAGGTCGACCACGTCGACGGCACCTTCAACGCCCTGAAACGCAACGAGAAGCTGCGCTGGCTCAAGGCGCCTGTCCCCGAGGGCGAGTGCCGGATCCTGACCAACGCACGATGCCTGTCAGAAGGCGTCGATGTCCCAGCCCTGGACGCTGTGCTCTTCCTGCACCCGCGCTCCAGCGTCGTCGATGTGGTCCAGTCCGTCGGCCGGGTCATGCGCAAGTCCAAGGACAAGGACTACGGCTACATCATCCTTCCTGTCGCAGTCCCTGCGGGCGTCTCTCCATCCCAGGCGCTCTCGGACAATCGGCGGTTCAAGGTGGTCTGGCAGGTACTCAACGCGCTGCGTGCCCATGACGACCGCTTCAACGCCATGGTCAACTCCATCGCGCTGAACGCCACCCAGCCAGGCGCTGAGAAGGGGCAAGGAAGCGACGTCATCCTCGGAGGCCACATCGGGGCCACCAGCGATGCCACCGAGACCCTCGCAAGCCAGGATTCCACCAACGCCACGCAGGCAACAGATCCCGTAGACGCTGGGGCCCAACTCGCTACACAGATGGCGCTGTTCTCGCTCTCGGAATGGCAAGAGGCGATCTTCGCTCGGATCGTCGACAAAGTCGGCAGCCGCACCTATTGGGAAGACTGGGCCCGAGACGTCGCCGACATCGCCTCCGCCCTGATCACCCGCATCAGCGCTTTGCTCGACGGCGCCGATCACAACGTCGCGACCGGCTTCGAACAGTTCCTCCAGGGCCTGAGGGATAACCTCAACGACTCCATCACCCCGGCCGACGCAATCAGCATGCTGGCCCAGCACCTCATCACCAAGCCAGTCTTTGACGCGTTGTTCGCCAGCCACGAGTTCGCGGCCCACAACCCCGTCTCGCAGGTCATGGAGTCCATGCTCGCCCGGCTCGGGGACGCAGGCCTCGGCGCGGAGACCGCCCACCTGGAAGGCTTCTACAACTCGGTTCGGATCCGCGCAGCTGAGGTCACGAGCCTGGAAGGAAAACAACAGGTCATCGCAGATCTGTACGACAGGTTCTTCACCATCGGTTTCGCCCGACAGGCCGCTGCGCTGGGAATCGTTTACACCCCCGTCGAGATCGTCGACTTCATCCTCCGCTCAGCCGAAGATGTTCTTCGTCATCATTTTGGATACGGGCTGACAGACGAAGGGGTCCACATCCTCGACGGGTTCACGGGAACCGGGACGTTTCTCACGCGCCTCATGCAATCCGGCTTCATCCAGCCAGCAGACCTGATTCGCAAGTACAGCCATGAGCTGCACGCAAACGAAATCATGTTGCTGGCCTACTATATTGCTGCCGTCAACATTGAAACTACTTTCAGTGAGGCTGTTGCCGGAGCTGCTGGCGAGAAGCGGTCATATGAGCCGTTCCCTGGCCTGGTCCTCACAGATACATTCCAGTCCTGGGAGGAAGACGACCGCACGGACCTGAACGTCTTCCCTGAGAACAACGAGCGCCTCGATCGCCTCAAGGCCCTGGATATTCAGGTCATCGTCGGTAACCCGCCGTGGTCGGTCGGTCAAGAGTCGGCAAATGACAACAATCAGAATCAGAAGTATCCTGGCCTCGATGCAGCAATTCGCGAGACCTATGCCGAACGATCCACTGCACGTAGCCAGCGCACACTCTACGACTCCTATATTCGAGCCATCAAGTGGGCCAGTCTCCGAATAAAAGAACGCGGCATCATTGCCTATGTCACCAACGGGGGGTGGCTGGAGTCCAACACCGCCGACGGTATGCGGCTTAGTCTCGCCGACGAATTCAGTGACATCTACGTCTACAACCTGAGAGGAAATCGCCGCGCCGGCGGCGCCGAGGGACGGCCGATCTGGGAGGCCTTCGCCAGAAACCGAGGAGGATCGATCGCAACTGTCGCGATCGTCGTGCTCGTCCGCGACCCCGACCGGCCAGGCCCAGCGCGCATTCACTACAAGCAAGTCGGTGATTTCACTACGTCAGCAGAGAAGGTTGAGGAACTCAAGGCCGCCTTAAGCGTCATGTCGATGGAGCCCGAGCTCATCGTTCCCAACGCGAATGGAGACTGGGCGAACCAGCGAAACGACGAGTTCGGTCGTTGGCCTGCGCTCGGTAGCAAGACTGGCGGCCTGCGCGTGTTCTCGAACTACTCCCTCGGACTGGCTACCGGTAGAGACGCTTGGTGCTACAACTTCTCCCGGACCGAGCTCACATCCAACGTGCAGCGCACCATCGACTTCTACAACAGCCAAGCCGAGGACTTCTCGACCTGGTGTGAGGAGCACGGCGTTACGGACCGGAAGGGGTCAGTCGACGAGTTCGTCCACACCGATTCCACTAAAATCAACTGGAACCGGAACGCTAGACAGGATCTGGCTCGGGGAGTACGTTATGAGTTTGATCCTGACGCAGTCATTCTGGGATCCTATCGCCCGTTCACTCCACAGGTCACGTATTTCCATCGTGACTTGAATGCTATGCTCTACCAGTTGCCTTCAATGTTCCCGACCCGGCATCATGCGAATATCGGCATCGTGCTGACGGGGCCCGCATCCCACTACGCCTTCACGCCATTCATGACCGACTTGTTGCCGAACCTGCACATGCTGGACACTGCGCAGTTCTTCCCCCGCTGGACCTTCAAGAAGGTAGAACACGATGAGGGTGCGCTCGACCTCGACCTCGACGCGCAGACTGTTGACGAATACGGCTATGTCCGCGTCGACAACATTACTGATGAGATCCAAGGCTTGTATACGCGCGAGATCGGCCTGGTCAACAAGGACGACATCTTCTACTACATTTACGGCCTGCTGCACGCTCCCAGCTATCGCCTGACCTATGGGGCAGACCTACGAAAAATCCTGCCACGAATCCCTGTTCCCTCGTCCGTCGAGCGGTTCGATACCCTCTCTCGTGCGGGTCGAGCACTTGCCGATCTCCATGTGAACTACGAGTCAGTCGATCCCTATCCTCTTGACATCCAATTGAAGCCCGGCGTCGATCCGAATGATAGAGAAACGTGGCGACTGACGAAGCTCAAGTGGAAGAAGAAGGATGACTTCTCGGCGATAACCTACAACTCCGTAGTTACTATTGCAGGTATCCCAGCGGAGGCAGAGCGTTATCATCTGGGCCCACGAAGCGCCCTCGGCTGGATCATCGATCGCTATCAGCGGCGTAAGCCCGACAAGGCTTCGGGCATCGTCAACGATCCCAACGATTGGTGCGACGAGCACAACGACCCTCGCTCCATCGTGTCGCTCATCCAGCGGGTCACCACCGTAGCGGTGGAAACGATGAAGATCGTGGACGGGCTCGACGACCAGAACGGCTAGGTCGGTCGTCGACGTAACGTCATGACTCACCTCCGCGAATTGATCAGTGTGGGTGGGCGGAAGCGTGCCGCTCCTCAGCGGCGAGCAAGGCAGGGTGCGGCACGGCCGACCTTCAACCATGCGGCTGCGTGGGCCACGCTGGACCAGCTCGAGGGCAGCATCACTACCCTCGACCCGGCAAGGGCTCGTCTCGGCCGTCGCCAGATCGCGAAGCTGAGGCACGACGTCCAGGCACTTCTCGCAGGTCTCGAGTCCCTCGACGAGTCAGAGCGGTACAGGTCTCAGTGGGTGTGGATCGAACGCCGAGTCATGCAAGCGCAGATCGATGTCGAGGCTCTCATCGGCGCCGCTCGGGTCGCGACGCCAGCTCAGCACGAGCTGATCCCTGGAGAAGAGCCAGCTCGGCTCAGAGCTAGAGCCGAGCGGGCTGAGGCGAAGGCGGCCGCCCGGCTGCGGCAGCCCGAACCGGCGCAGGCACAGCTACCAGCAGCGCGTCGTATGGGCAACAGCGTGTGGCCCGTGAGCGGAGGTCTGCCGAGCCTGGGCCGCCGATCGTGAGTACGCCTGAGCGGCCCCAACCGAAGGCCGCGGATCAGCTCAGGCCGAGCTTCCTGCTGCAGGCGGGCCAAGCGCTGTAGCCGCCGCGATCGTCGCGTAGCTTCTCGGCGATGGCGATCTGCTGCTCACGCGAGGCTTCTGCGGCGGAAGGAGCGTAGGCGTCGCCTCCGTACGCTTTCCACGTCGAAGAATCAAATTGCAGGCCACCACTTATCTGGACATCTCCTACGCCACGACGAGGAAGCTGCAGGTCAGACGACGACGGTTCATGATCTAGTTCGCGGTCATGCGAGTGGTGAAATGCGAACCGGAGCGGCCAGGAGAGCCGACGGTGGCTGTGGTCGACGACTGCGAGGTGCCGGTGGCAGAGGTGTCGGCGTTCCTGTCGTCGTTGGCGGTGCGGGAGTACTCGCCGAACACAGTCCGGGCCTACGCCTACGACCTGATGAAGCTGCTGCAGTTCCTCGACGAGCGTGGCGAGCCGGTCAGTGGGTTCTCCCCGATGCTGGCCACGGAGTTCCTGGGCTGGCTGCGGGTTCAGTCCTCGGCCGGGCGGGCGCAGCGCAGCCAGCTCGGTTTGGTCAGCGGGGACGGGCGTCGGTTGTCGGCGCGCACCTGCAACCGGGTGCTGGCTGCGGTGTCGTCGTTCTACGAGTTCCTGATCAGCTGCGGCGGCTACACGCAGGTGGAGAACCCGATCCTGCGCGAGGCCGACCAGGCCTCGTCCCGCGTGCTGGGCCGGCATCGGCCACCGCTGTTGACCAGCGCCGATCAGCGCCCGGTCCGCCGGATCTTGCGGGTCCGCACCGTCGACACGCTGCCGCGCCCGATCCCGGACGAGACCTATCTGGCGCTGCTGGGGCAGCTGGACAAGCTGCGCGACCGGGCGCTGCTTGAGCTCATGCACGAGGGCGGCCTGCGACCGGGTGAGGTGCTGGGCTTGCATCTGGAGGACATCTCCTACGGTCGGAAACGGGTCACCGTCCGCCACCGCGACGATCACCCGCAGGGCGCACGGCAGAAGTCCCGCCGAGATCGGGTGGTGGACCTGCTCGAGGACCGGGCACTCCCGGCCTTGAACCGCTACGTGCTGCTCGAACGCCCCCCGGACGCCCAGACACCGCTGCTGTTCCTGATCGGCGGCCGAGGCGCCCGCAGAGACCACGCACTGAGCTACGACGGCCTGGTCCGGCTGTTCCAGCGGGCTGCGACCCGCGCCGGAGTGCGCGAGCCCTGGCTGACCCCACACAGCCTGCGCCACACCCACGCCACCCGGATGACCGAGCTCGGGATGCGGGAGCTGACCTTGATGCGCCGCCTCGGTCACGCCCACCCGGACTCGACCAAGGTCTACGTCCGGCTCACCGACCACCAGGTCCGAGACGACTACCGGACCGCCTTGGAGCAGGGCCCGCAGCCGGAGACGGCGCGATGAGCGCGCCAGGACGTTCGCGGTCACCGCGCACCACTGACGGCTACTCGGGTCCCTCGCACGCCTCGGTCGAGGAGTACGAGCGGTTCCTGCGCGTCGGGCTGCGCGGGTCGAAGAACTGGACACCGATGCTGCTGCAGGCCAGGGCCGAGTTCGTCGAGCACTACCCGTCGATGACGCGATGGGCCCGTCGCCCGCTGGCGGAACGCGTCGGTCCCACGATCCACGCGCGCCCCGCCCCGGCGGGCACGCTGGTCGACCCGGCAGGCGCGGCGGCGAGCTTCCGAGCGCGGCCCTACCTGTTCTATCTGTCGTTGACCGGGCGGCTGCGTCTGGACTGGCCGTGGTTGTTCGGGGCCGCGAACCTGCGGATCCTCGCGATCGCCGACGGGCTGGGTCTGCCGCTGCGCGCGCAGATGGCCGCCCTGCGCGAGCAGGAGCTCGGACGAGGTGTCTCGGTTCCCAGCGTCAACAAGAGCCTGCCCTGGGCGCTGCCTCGGCTGATCCTGCACCGCGCCGACCCCGATCTCACGACGTTGTCTCTCGCCGAGATCGACGAGCTGCGCACGACCATCCGCACCGTTGCCTCGCTGCCCGAGATCGAGCAGCTCGACCTGAAGGTCCAGATGCGGTCCGGGTTCCCGATGGCCTGGCACAGCAGCGTCACCCAGACCGGGGTCGCGCTGTTCCACGCCGGGTTCATCGAAGCCCTGCCACTGCGCAAGCAACCCCGCCCGCTGGCCGCGATCAGCACCGTCTCGGCGGTCGAGGAGGCGATGCAGCGCTACCTGCGCGAGCTCGCCGTCCGACGCGCGCCCGGCACCGTCACCCAGGCCCGCTCGGGCCTGCTGCGCCTGGCGGCCTGGCACGCTGAGACCCGGCCCGAGCAGACCACCCTGGCCGGGCTCGACCGGCCCGCCCTGCTGGAGTTCCTGGCCTGGCTGCCCCACCAGCGCAAGTGGAAGCACCCCGACCAGCCGCTCTCGGCGGTCTACCGCGATCACGTCATCGGCCACGTCGCCCGGTTCTTCCGCCACGCCGCGATCAACGAGTGGCCGCACATGCCCACCAGACCCCCGCTGACCAGCTCCGACGTTCCTCGCGGGATCGAGCGCGTCCCACGGTTCATCCCGGCCGAGCAACTCGACCCGCTCATGGACGGCATCCGCGCCCTGGCTGACCCACTGCAGCGCACCGCCCTGCTGGTCGCCCGCTGGAGCGGCGCCCGCAGCGGGGAGATCCGCAAGCTCGACCTGGACTGCCTCGACACCTACCCCGACAGCACCCACCGCCTGCGCCTCGCCGCGGGCAAATCCGCCAAGGAACGGGTCGTCCCGATCCACCCCGAGGCCGCCGAGGCCGTCCGCGACCTCATCACCCGTCGCCGCGCCCAGACCGACCAGCCGCTGTTCGACCAGCGACTCGGCCGGACGGTTCGCTACCTGTTCTTGCGCAACGGGCGCCTGGCCAGCCCGGACTACCTGTTCAAAGCCGGCCTGACCGAGGTCTGCCGCGCGCTGGGCCTGGTCGACGACGACGGCAAGGCGTTGGTCCACCCGCACCGCTTCCGGCACACCATGGGCACCCAGCTCGGCGAACGCGGCGCGAAGATCCAGACCATCATGAAGGTCCTCGGGCACCGCTCCGCGGGTATGTCGATGACCTACACCAGCCTGTCCGACCCCGTCGTCCTCGCCGACTACCAGGCCGTCCTCGCCCCCGGCGCAATCCTGGCCGGGCCGCAGGCCGAGGCCATCCGCAACGGCGACCTCACCACAGAGGCCGTCAACTGGCTGTCGACGAACTTCTTCAAGACCGAGCTCGAGCTCGGCCGCTGCCTGCGCCTGCCCCAGGAAGGGCCATGCGAGTGCGACCTCTACCTGACCTGCTCGAAGTTCGTCACCACCCCCGACTACACCCCGAGACTCCGCATCCGGCTCGACACCGAACAGCAGCTCGTCTGCGACGCAGAAGCACGTGGATGGGATCGTGAGGCCGAACGGCACCGACGAACAGCAAGTCGCGTCCAAACGCTGCTCGATGAACTCGAGGGCACCCGCCCTGCTCAGGCTGAGTGACATCGGCCCGGGGGAGCGGGTCATCTCGACCACCAGCTTGCAAGGGCGCTCAAGCTGGCCCACCAGCTGCTCGGGAGAGCCGCCGGCTCCCCTGGGCCGCAGTGATCTGCATCACTGCCGACCTCAGCTGTTCGGATAACGCCGCTGTATCCGTTTCCGCTATTGATGGCCCAGTTCCCATTACTCTCGCACTTCGCCAATTGTTCCCAGACCGCTCCGTCGGTTGTCGCAGTCGGAGCCTGGTCCGGGGCCGTCTCGTCATTGCCACTGGGCGTCGCCTGAGGGACGCCGTCGCTCTCCCGCTCGCTGCTGTCCTGGGGGGAGGCGTCGGCGGATGGAGAGCTCTCGGGATCCGTCTCAGAGGACGTGGGCTCGGCCTCCCTGCCGCCGGTGGACGCGGATGAAGGGCTCGCCGCGGCGCTCTTAGCCTCGCCAGATCCGCCCCCGCCACCTTCGCCAGTTCTCAAAGACGAACTGCTGTCGCTCGAGGGGTCGTTCTGCGGCTTGGAGACACCCCCGCCGGGGCTCGAACTGGTGGCGGATCCTGTCGAGCCGCTGCTCCCGGAGCCCCCGTCACGGTCTGCTGCGCCTCCGGGCTCGGAACCGGCGAACCCGGCTGAACCGAGGGCTTGGGATAGCTGCTGTGCGACCGGATCGTCGGGTGCGGCCGCGAGCTCATTGGCCAGCTGGCCGATCTCGACGTCGAGATCGCCACTCGCCCCTCCGGGGACCGCCGAGCTAGCAGGGCCTGTGGAACGGCCTGGCGAGAGCGACCTCGGAGCGGACGACGTTCCCGAGCTGGCCGCGCCCGCTCCGCTCGTAGTCGACGCCGGGTCAGAGTCGGCGCTGCTCGGCTCGGCGCTCTCATCGAGCCCGCTCCCGCGCAGCCGCTGAGCGAGTGCCTGCGCGTCGGGGTCGTCCACCCGAGCGCTCAGCTCGTCGGTCAACGCTTGCAGATCCTTGCTCCACGCTTCGTCCGAGGCCGAGGTACTCCTGCCCCCGGACGCGGAGTCATCGCCTTCCTCCTGACTCGCAGTCCCGTCCGTCGCTTCACCCGATGCCGAGGAGGCGGAGGGCGACGTCCCGACAGAGGAACCGGCCTCGGTTGTCTCGGACGATGGCCCGCCAGTTGGGGCTCTGTCGTCCGGGAGGTCTGCTGACGTGCCGCCGTTCGACGAACCATCGCGGTCCTCAGACTGCGAGGCCTCGTCATCCTCTAGCGACCCCCGAGCGCCCTGTACTGGTCCCTGGCCGCATACCTGGACGGGCCCATCTCCACTCTGAGACGCCGCGGCTTCAGTTGCGCCCGCGAGGACGGCGCTCATCGCGCTCATGGGTGTGGCCCCTGCCTGAGTGCCCGAGACGGGCGCCGTAGCCGCCATGGCGGGCAGCGAGGCGTTCGAAACTGCAGCGTGGGACGGGGAGTCTCGCTCGACTACGGCTTGTGCGTCCGACGGGCCGCGAAGGTCAGCGGGGGTTGGAGAGAACCCAGCGCTCGCGAGGACGACCGCTGCTTCTTGCGCGACTGGAGACTGCTGCGCCAGCAGCGAGTCGGCGACGTCGTGGGCCTGCTGACGCCAACCCGATGCGACGGCAGGCGTGACTCCCATGCCGCGGAGTTGCTCGGCGAGCGCAGCAGCCCGAGGGTCGTCCGAAGAGATCAGGGTGGTCAGCAGCGCCCGCGTCTGCGCAACGAGCTCTTGCGCCTGCGCGAGCACCTGAGGATCGAGTGACCCGTCAGGGCCTGTCGGGTCGGCGGTCTGAACGCCGGACCCGCTCTTCGTGGACTGGGTGCAGGTCGCACCGTCGGTGAGCGTGGGTTCGGCCCAGGCAGCGCCAGCTGCGGGCCCGGCTGTCAGCGCAGCGGCGATGAGCAGGACCGTGCCTGCTCTCCGGGGGGTTGACATGGAGTCATCTCCTGACGACGTGAGTCCGAGGGAAGGCGAGGGGCGCGGCTGTCAGCCGTCCGAGCCGGAGCGATCACCGGACTGGTCGCCTTCGCCACCGTCCTGACCGTCGTCAGCGTTGCCGCCGGAGCGGCCACCACCGGTGTCCTGCCCTGCCCTGGATCCGTTCTGGCTGCTACCAGCACCCCCGACGCCGACGCCGACGCCGACGTCGATGCCTGTGCCGCCTGTGTCGTCGAGGGAGTACTGGCGGACCCAGTCGACATGCATCTGGGTCTCCTGTTGCGGGTTGCCGAAGTTGTCGAGCTGGATGGTCAGGTGCTGAGGTCCGGGCGGGAGGATCGAGGTGTCGGTGGTGCTCCACCACTCCTCGCCATCGACGAAGTAAGTCGCGCCCTGCGGGGTCCACTCCACGGCAAAGGCGTGCCACTGGGTGGCGTCGATGTCGACCGACGCGTGCTCTTGCTGGTTGTCCGCGCCGTAGTGGAAGAAGCCTTCGACGGTCTGGCGGGTCGGGTCTGAGATCTCCATGAAGTCGGTCTCGCCGCCCTCGGGCCAGTTCTCCGCATCCGGCCAGAGCAGGAACAGCGAGTGCAGGTCGGGGTCGCCGGGTGGGGACTGCGCGCAGCCCTCCCAACGTCCGTACATCTGGCCGGGGTTCCAGGCCATGCCGCCGCTCTGACCGTCCGGGGTCCCGGTGATGGTCAAGATCCCGTCAGCGGTGGTGATCGCGGCGGGCGAGCGGGTCCCGTTGCCAGCGTGTCCGGCGCCGTCGTAGATGCCCCAGCCGTCGACGCCGCCCTCGAAGTCGTCCTCCCGGTTCGGTGTTCCCCAACCCAGGGCGTCGGCAGCTGTGGTCGGGCAGTTTCCGTTCGCACCGGCGCCGGTCGCGCCTGTCCCCCCGCCCGCCCCGGCCCCACCAGAACCCGGCCGGGGCGAGCCACCGCCTGAACCCACCGACGAGCCCGAAGACCCTGTTCCCTGCCGACCCGAGCTCCCGTCGCCGGATCCACCGCCGCCGGCTCCGGCAGCTGTGCCATCGGTGCAGGAAGAGGGAAGGAAGTCCGCGGCACCCACACCGGCGTCCTCAAGGATGTTGCGTAGCTCGACCGCGCGAGCCGTCGCCTCGAGACGGACCTCTTGGTAGAGGACCCTCGCGGTCAACCTCCAGCTGCATGAGGCGTCGTCGATCGGGGCGGCCGCGGGAAGCAGAGTGCTCCCCACGGCCAGCGCAGACGCGACCGCCATCAGACCCACGCCCATTCCGTCAGCCGAGCTCTCGGCCGTGAGTCAGGTCGTTGATGTCCTTGAACTGACTCGCGACCAGGCCGGCGAGATGAAGGGCGGCGTCTCGCGTACGCGGGCGGAGCTCGTCGAGGTGGATCTGCTGGCCCTTCGCCAGGTGCGGGTCGGGTGGGATCTCGACGACGTCGCGGCAGCGACTCTTGAAGTGCTGTCGCAGAGCGCCGAGGTTGATGTCCCGAGACACGCGGTCGCACGAGAGGACCACGATCGCGCGCTCGACCAGATCCCGATGCCCGTTGCGCTCCAGCCAGTCCAAGGTCCGGCTGGCCAGGCTGGCGCCGTCCGCAGTGGGCGCACCCGTGACGATGATGCTGTGGGTCTCTGCGAGGGCACCCTGCATGGCCGAGTGGACTAGCCCGGTCCCGGTGTCGGTGATGATGACCTCGCAGAAGCGGCGCAGCACGCCGATCACCCGGTGGTACTCCGCGGCGGTGAACGCCTCGCTCAGCAGCGGATCCTGCTCCGACGCCAGCACCTGCAGCCTGCCCGCTCGCTCGGTCACACGAGCCAGATCAGTCGAGTACTCGATCCGGTCAGCGTTGGCCAACAGGTCTCGGACATTGCGGATCGGCTGGACCCCGAGCAGCCGCTCGGCGAGGGTGCCTGCATCAGGGTTGGCATCGAGGGCGATCACGTGGTCACCGCGGTACTCGGCGAGCGCGAGACCGAGCAGTGCAGCCGTGGTCGTCTTGCCGATCCCGCCCTTCATCGAGGTCACGGTCACTACATGGCGCCCGGGAAGCAGCGTCCGGATCTGACTGACCCGCTCGAGGTACTGCTCCTCGGCCCTGGAGGGGCCGGGGTTCCATCGCCCGGCCGTCAACGCGTAGACCGCGGCTCGCCAGCCCGTTGCGGGGCGAGCGCTACGGCGGGTCACGATCGAGTCGAACGAGAGGCTCGTTGCGGGCGTCTCGACGTGGCTGTGGTCGGCCTGTAGGGCCGGGCTCTGCGGCGGCGAGGCCTGGTCGCGGTCGCGGTCGAGGTCGCGGTCGCGGTCGTGCAGGGGCTCCTCGTGCGGCCGACCCGCAGGCGGACGCCAGGGCTCGGCGGTAGGCGGAGCCTGCTCCTGCTGCTTCGGCTCGGTCATCGTTGCTGGCTCCTCGGCGCGACGGGGGCCCGGGCTGGGGACGTGTCCTGCGGTCTGCGGGGCGATCTCCTTCATCCAGGGCATGTCTCGGGGGTCCAGGCTCGGCCAGTCCAGCGATGTCGAGAGATCCGTGTCGTCGAACGTGGCGCTGTCGGTGCGCTTCGCGGGCGGCGAGGCAACGTCAGTCGCGGCGGGGGAAGGACGCCGAGGCGGGCTCGACGCTGGGGGTGCGCTGCTCGGCTGGTCGTCCCACCCGCGCTGAAGCGGGCGGGGTGTCGGCTTGTCCTGCGGCTCGCTCAAAGGTCCACCTCGGCTTCGTCGTAGTCGGTGTCGGAGATCGGGGCGAGGTCGACGACGAGCTCGCCTGAGTCGTGGCGGCGGATCGGGATGGCCAGGCGCATCCAGACCGAGGGGCCCGATCGCCATCCCGGGGCCTCCGGGGCCGGTGCAGACGAACAACGTGCGCCAGCAGGCAGCTCGCTCGGGACCTCGGCGCTTGCTTCCTCGTCCAGGCGTTCGTAGGGCGTCACCCGCACACGTACATCGACCGACAGCCAGTGCCCCTCGCGCACGGTCTCGCCTGCGGCGGCGAAGTCTGCACGCTGTCGACCGGATCCCGACCAGCCCAGGGTCGAGTCGACGTGGCCGGGCAGGTAGTGACGCAGTGCCTCTGATCTGCGGCTGGGCAGGGTTTCGTCCCAGGAGAGATAGTCCAGGGCGAAGCACTCGGCGAGCTGCGCGGCCTCATCCGGATCGATGGGGCGGAGCGCACGAAGAGGCCGATCCACGGTGGTGCGCCTGCGCCCGTTTCGAGGGCTGTCGGACGGCCGACTCGCGGTCAGAACCGGTCCTGCCGGGGTGGCATCTCGCATGACGAGCTGGGTCGACCTCTTGGACGTGGCCTGAACCGCCGCAGAGTCTGGGACCCAAAGGTCATCCCCGCTGGCCGACGAAGCTTCAAGGTCGACCCACTGCCCCCGGGGAAGCAGCGTGGGCTGCTGAACTCCGTAGCCGCTGACATCGTGGGTCAGCAGCCGCTGTTGATCGGACTCTCTGTACAGACTTTCTGGTTCCGTATCCGTACCCTTGGAGTGGAGTCCGAGTGTCTCGATCGCTGTCGCCCGGGTCCGTACATCGGGACTGGCCGTCGGCGTCTGCGCAGCGGTAGATGCGGACTGCGGAGCGTCGTGGGAATCCTGCCACCACGGAGGCGGCGCACCGTGGTTCCCCTCTGTGGTGCCGTTGGAGCCTCTACCCTCACTGCGTCGCCGCATGGGAACCCCCTGTGCCTGAGGGGCCAATGCTGGTGAAGCACGTTGCGACCGGATCGCGGCGGACTCCGGTAGGGGGCGCGTGGCCACCGCGGCGATGCGAAGTGATCGGGAGTCCGGCCCGCGGCATCCGATCCTCCTTCGGGGCGTAGTGGACGGCTGAGTCGTGATCAAGCGAGTACGACTGTACCGATAGATAATGAAAGAAGCTATACAGGAGGGCGGGCGGGACGTGCTCAGCGCCGATCGCTGAGTAGGGTGCTTCTGCGGGGAAGGGCAAACGATGACGGCGACAACCGAGACGGCAGGTGACCTGGTGGCCACGCGCGAGAGCGAGGCGAGCGCGCAGCGACGTCGGGCCGACAGGCGGGGGAACATTCCCGAGCGCCTCAACTACCTGTTCGACTCAGTCCACGCCGCGGGGGACAAGCCGTACAGCGCGGCGGAGGTCGCCCGCTGGATCAGCGAGCACGGTGGCTCGATCTCCTCGGTCTACATCCTCAAGATCCGCAACGGAGAGCGCCTCGAGCCCAACCAGCGCTTCCTCCGCGACATCGCTCGCTTCTTCTGCGTGCCCCCGACCTTCTTCATCGAGGACGACCCGGCGGAGATCGACGGGGAAGCACTCAACGCTCAGATCCTGCTCCGCGACGACCTCGTTCAGTCGATGATGCGACGTGCCGCCCGGCTGTCCCGAGGCCAGCAGGAAGCGCTCAGCGGCATCATCGACAGCCTGCTCCGGGCAGAGGGCAAGGAGCCCGGCGACAGCTGATCGCTGGTTGAAGGCCGGTAGAACTGGCCCCTCCCAGCGGTCACGGGCCGGAAGCAGCGTCAGCGGGAACAAGCTGGCGTGGGCTCCTGGCCGTGGCGGAGGCGCCACCACCAAGTCGGCGTGGGCCGGCGCATCGGCGCGACGACCGTGACGTCCGCCCACCAGCCGTCGCTGAAGGCCTTTCTGCGTCGAGACCTCCACTCGGTGGCGATCAGGCGAAGCTCTACCAGGTCGTGGGCGACGGCGAGCTTCCCCAAGGCATCGTCGAGCCAGTGCAGTAGGTCCTCCCGCTCGTCGGTCTCGTCGAGCCCGAGCGCGTGCTCCTGATGAAGAACCGCGGCATCAGAGCGCAGACGCCACCGCAGTTCGGTCTGGTCAGCGAGCGGAGCATCCGGCCGCCCTCTTGCTGCCCGGTTTCGCCGACAACGTGCACGGATGGCGGCCGACGTCGGTGGTTCATCCCTCCACATCCGGGTCATCGGTACTCCTCGCCTACGTCGCCCCCGCAGATCTGCTGGTGAGGTGAGCGAGCTCCCCACATTCCGGAGAGCCTGCGCGACAAGCGGCGGTAGCACTCCTCGGTGTCCGGCCTTAGTTCGACTATGGCGCAGCCGGCTCCCGCCGCCTGCAGCTCCTCGAAGAGCGCGGCGGTGTCGTCGGTCCACGCGAGGTCGAGCAGACCGTGCAACCTGGCGAAGGCGGCGATGAGATCAGCAGTAGTCGACGGCCGGGCCCAGGACACGGAGGCGATCTCCGCAAGCAGGCTCTCGACCCGTGGCGCCCCGCGGAGGTGGGCCAGCCCGAGGGCCTGCACGAGGTGCCCGAGGAGCTGAAGGTCGGATGTCAGCACCTCGACGAAGACGACGGGCGGAAGTGCTCTACTGCGGTGGTCGAGGAGTCGCGGCCCTCGAGTCGTCTGAGTGGGAACCAGCGCACCGGCGAGGCGGTTGAGTGCCCTGAGCCCCGAGCCGTCGACGAGGAGTGCGGACAGCGGCACCTGGCCATCTGCCGGGTCTGTCCCCTCGAGTGCGAGGAGGACTTCGACGAGGTCGCTGAGCGCTGCGATGAATCCGTCGCCTATCAGGGGAACAGCGACTACGCGGTTCTCCGCACTGCCGATCACAGGTGATCCTTTCGTCGTGACGTCAAGGAGTCGGAACCCCGGCGCGCACAGCCCCGATGAACTCGCGCTTCCAGTAGGGGGCGTTCCAGATGTCATCAGCGACCTTCACGACGTCGCCGGTCTCAGGGGCGTGCACCATCCGGCCATCCCCCAGGTAGAGCCCGACGTGGTGGATCCCGTTGGGACGGCCATTCGAGCTGAACAGCACCATGTCGCCAGGCTGGATCTGCGCGGGATCAGTGATGGCGGGCTGGAACGCAGCCCAGATGGCCTGGGTCTGATGCGGAACGCCAACACCGATCCCCGCGAAGGCGTAGACCATCAACCCGGAGCAGTCGAAGCCACCCATCGTGGGGCCGTCAGCATTGCCGCCGGCCCAGACGTACGGCTGTCCCTGCTGGCCCATCGCGCGGTCGATCACGATCTGAGCCTGAGGGTTGGGCGCCAGCACGCCGCTTCCGGGGGCTCCGGTACAGACGACTCCCGCGGCGGAACCGACGACGGCGTTCGCCGGCTCCTCCCACCGTGCGTACGCATCAGGGAGCGCGCTGACCTGCACAGACTGCGCCGCCTCCGTGAGCGGCATCGACTCCCACCCAGGGGTGGCGAGTAATCGCTCGTAGAAGAGCCGAGCGGAGGTCCTCGGATCCATGCGCTCCTGCACCGTCCCCCAGGAAGCACGCTGCTGGAACAGACCCACTGAGTCGTGATCACTGCCGACCCGCTCGTGACGAACGACCATCGACTCCGGGACAGTGGAGTTGGCGTAGATCGACAGGCTCGCCTCCTGCATCGAGGTGGCCACCGCGATCACCTGAGCTCGCGGTGGGGCTCCCACCTCGGCCCCGGCAGCAACGATCGCCGCGGCGTTCGCGAGCTGCGCCGCGGTGAAACCAGCGACACCCGTGGCCGGATCTCCGCCGGGCGGGGCACAGATGACGCCGGGCATCCCCGGCGCAGCATTGGCCTCCTCAGCGCTCCCGACCAGCACAAGCAGCATCACGAGCGCCGCGCCGAACGCAACACAGCCACCCCCGACAGCCAGCCCTGCTCTATGCACACGACAGAGTATAGATTGATGTTATGGCAATCCGTACACTGCTGTAGCAGCAACGGCTAGCATGAGCGTACTAGGGAGGTTCGGTGGCAGGTCATCGCAGCGAGCTGCGCCTGCTGCGACACGCCCTTGTGACGAGTGCTCGCTACCCCGTCTTCCCGGTCACGCCACGAGGGAAGACTCCTGCACTCGAGGGCTGGCAAGAGCGGGCAACGCAGGATCCGCAGCTCATCAGGTCCTGGTTCGAGGCCCGCCCGTACAACATCGGCATCGTCACGGGCAGGCCGGACCTATTCGTCGTCGATCTGGACTCGGCCCGAGGTGACACCTCGCCCCCAGGTGACGAGCCGGTAGTCGGCGGGTGGGATGTTCTGGCGCGGCTGGCGCGTCGTTCTGGACACACCTTCCCCGGAGAGACTCATACTGTTGGTACGCCTACAGGCGGCCTGCATCTGTACTTCTCCCTTCCCGAAGGACTGGTCCTGCCGAACAGCAGCGGCCGATTGGGTTTCAAGATCGACACCCGCGGTCGGGGCGGCTACATCGTCGGGGCGGGCTCTGTGCGTCCTGAAGGGCTCTACCGCGTCATCCGACGAGGCCCCGTGGCAGTGCTGCCGGACTGGATCGTCGACGCCTTAACTCCACGTCCACACCCGGACCCCGCGGCCGTACCGACCGGTTTGAGCCGCACTCGGATCGCAGGCTACGTCGCGACGCCGCTGCGGGAGGAATGCGAAGCCGTCGCCGCGGCGACGCCCGGGCAGCGCCACCACGCCCTGCTTCGCGCCGCCCGCATCCTCGGGGAGTTCGTCGGCGCGCAGATGCTCGACCACGAGACAGCCAGAGGCGCGCTGCTCGCCGCCTGTCGCGCTCACATCGGAGTAGACGGCTTCACCGCACACGAAGCCGAGCGGGCGATCAGCGACGGAATCGCCTATGGCTCAAGACGTCCCCGCACACCCGGAGGTCGATGATGGACACCCCTAGCCCGCCCTGCGGAACTGCGGACGCCGCCCGCCGCAGCGACCAGCCTGTAGAAGAAACACCTTCGCGACAACGGCGCGTCGCCCCCGTTGTAGCTGTAACAGGTGCCAGGATCCCGCCCATGTCCGCGAGACGGCCGTACAAGAGCAGGCCCGGGAGGTACAAGGGCGAGCGCAAGCTCGTCGGCGCCCGGGTGTGGACGGAGATCGTCGAGCAGGTGGACGAGCAGCTAGGGGTCGTGGAACGCACCCAGAACGACTGGCTGGCTGCCGCCATCCTCGTTGCGCTCGACAACCCCGACGAGGTGAAGCGCGCGCTCGCGCGCATCGATGAGCGCGACCCACGTCCGCGGGCAGCCAAGCAGCTCAGCCTCGCCGAGGAGGTCCTCGACCGCACCGCTTAACGCCCACACGCAGCACAACTGCAAATCTGGGCTGAGTGCAGCAAGACCCCTAGAAACGTTAGGGCCCGTCCCTCCGGCCAAGAGGAACGGGCCCACGTAACGGGGGCGCGGAGTTCGCAGCTCCGGCACCCAGCCCCTCCCCGAAGGGAGGCGCACACGCTTGCCTGCGCGCTCCGATAGTAGCGCGCGCCCGGAAAATCGCACAGCTCTCATCGCCGGTGCGTCACGTCGCATCGCCGATTGCTTTCGTCCCCAACACGCCTCGGCCTTGCCGAGCGCGCTGTCACACACCTCTGGCTGCCTCTGGGCCGTCGACGTACTGGTGGCACGAGCACCACAGATGTGTGTGAGCTGCGGGCGACGTTCCGGTATCGCGCGCAACACCCCATTACGGTCCATCGTGTGCGGCCCCTGCTGGTTCGCCAGCGGTGCCGCGGCAGAGCCGAGCGAGCTCGTCGGCCAGGCTCATCCGCCACTGACCGTCCTGCCTCGGACCGCCTACGAATGGGCCAAGGCCGTGATGGCGTCCGAGTGGTTCACGAAGCGCCGCAGCGACTGCGCCCAGCGTCTGCGGTTGCTTCTGCGCGCCCTCGCCCTGCATGCGGACTGGGAGGACCACAGCAGCTGGCCGACCTGGGAACGGCTCATGCACGCCACCGGCTGGAGCCGGAGCACGATGAGCAGCTGGCTCGCGGAGCTGCTGCGCCTCGGGTGGCTGGTGCGCCTCGAGCGGGGCACCACACCGCAGTTCCGCCCCATGGCCCTGCAGCACCTCGAAGGCAACCGAGCGGCGGTCTACCAGCTCCGAGTCCCCGTCAGCGGCGCTGATGAGGCGCCCGTTGACGATGCCTCAGATGGTCTAACCCGGACCCCAACCACCTCCAGAAACTCTTCTATCTCTAGAGAACATGTACTTCCTACGCGCGCGAGCCAGATTTTCCACAGCTCATCGACAAATCCCCAGCTCAAGAGCACAGATGTCGGCCCTAACGGGCCGCGCCACGAGAAGAAGGAGCCGGGCTACTTCGATCTTCGTGTGCCGGGAAGCCCTGCTCAGATGCTGGCCGCGGCCGCTGAGCTCAAGCGTGCCGACCGGGCACTGTGGAGGCTGAGTCCGCGCGCCGTTCGGGCCCTGTTCCGGCCCTGGTGGCGGGCAGGGTGGGCCAACAGCGACGTTCTGCACGCCCTGAACCACTCCCCGGCCATTGGCGGGAGCCGACGAGCCGATCGCTGCCCTGCGGCGCAGCTACGTCGCCCTGAGGGCTGGGTCAAGCACCGGATGTCGCACTGGCTCGACACCGGCTCCCCGCTGACCGCTCCGCGCCTGGTCGGGGCGCTCACCGACGCAGTCACCGCCCGCCACGGCAATGCCGCGGCCGCGCGACTGCCCTACGGCGCCACCACCCTGCGACCCCAAGACCTCCAGGTCAGCAAGCAGGAGCGAGCGGCCGCCGCCGAGTCGATCGCCCGCCGCTGGGCGCGAGAGTTCCACGAGCGCCGCAACGAGCGCTGCCCCGACTCCGAGCTCGCCAGCCCGCAGACACGTCGAGCCGCGGTCACCGGCTGGAAGACCCTCGCGACCGACCAGGCCGCCACCCCTGCACCAGAGCCGACGCAGACCACTCACCCCGATCAGCCAAACGCCCCGCTGCCCGCCCAGACCTCACCGACGACCGAGCCGAGCACGACGTCGACGGTGGACTCGGGTTCGGCTCATGACCGCGCCATCGAGCGTGCCCGCCTCGAGGGCCGGGCCGCCCGCCCCCGCCGCAACCGCAGGAGGAACCGCTGGTGACCGCCGAACCCATCCGCCGGCACGAGGCCGCGCCGCCCGCCGCCGTCGAGTCCCCGTTCGACCGTCAGCCCCCGCAGGACCTCACGGCGGAGCAGTCGGTGCTGGGTGGCATGTTGCTGAGCAAGGACGCGATCGCGGACGTGGTGGAGGTGCTGCGGCCGGACGATTTCTACCGTCCCGCGCACCAGACGGTCTTCGACTGCATCCTGGACCTCTACGGTCGCGGTGAGCCTGCGGACGCGGTCACGGTGTCGGCGGAGCTGCAGCGCCGCGGTGATCTGATCCGGCTCGGTGGCGCGCCCTACCTGCACACGCTGATCGCCACGGTGCCCACGGCGGCGAACGCGGCCTACTACGCCGAGATCGTCTCGGAGAAGGCCACGCTGCGCCGGCTGGTCGAGGCGGGCACCCGCATCGTGCAGCTCGGCTACCACGGGGCGGACGGCGCGGAGGTCGACGAGGTCGTCGACCGGGCGCAGGCGGCGATCTACGAGGTCACCGAGCGCTCCACCACCGAGGACTACGTGGTCCTCGAGGAGCTGCTGCAGCCCACGATGGACGAGATCGACGCCATCGCCTCCCGCGGCGGCGTCTCCAACGGCGTGCCGACGGGCTTCACCGACCTCGACGAGGCGACGAACGGGCTGCACCCGGGCCAGATGGTCGTCGTCGCGGCCCGTCCCGGTCTGGGCAAGTCGACCCTCGGGCTGGACTTCGCCCGGAGCTGCTCGATCAAGCACGGGATGACCAGCGCGGTGTTCTCGCTGGAGATGAGCAAGTCGGAGATCGTGATGCGGCTGCTCTCGGCGGAGGCCCGGATCCGGCTCGCCGACATGCGCGCCGGCCGGATGAGCGACGACGACTGGACCCGGATGGCGCGCCGGATGTCGGAGATCTCCGAGGCGCCACTGTTCGTCGACGACTCGCCCAACCTCACGCTGATGGAGATCCGGGCCAAGGCGCGCCGGCTCAAGCAGCGCAACGACCTCAAGCTCGTGATCCTCGACTACCTGCAGCTGATGACGTCCGGCCGCAAGGTCGAGTCCCGGCAGCAGGAGGTCTCGGAGTTCTCCCGGCAGATCAAGCTGCTGGCCAAGGAGCTCGAGGTGCCCGTCGTGGCGATCTCGCAGCTGAACCGTGGTCCCGAGCAGCGCACCGACAAGCGGCCGATGATCTCCGACCTGCGTGAGTCCGGCTCGATCGAGCAGGACGCGGACATGGTGATCCTGCTCCACCGGCCGGACGCCTTCGAGCGGGACGACCCGCGCGCGGGCGAGGCCGACCTGATCCTGGCCAAGAACCGAAACGGCCCCACCGCGAACATCGTCGTGGCGCACCAGCTGCATTACAGCCGCTTCGCCGACCTCGCCCACGGCTGAGCCGGGTTTGTCGGAGGACTAGGGGTGGCGCACCTGCGGGGTGCGTCTACGAGGCTGGCGCTGTGGCCGAGGGCCCAGGTGTGTCGGGCTCGGGCCGGGCGCGAGGAGCGGCGCCGGCTCCTTTGCCCAGCGGCCGGCATACGAACGCCGCGGTGTAGCTCACGAGATGCCCTTTGGCCTCGGAGCAGGCCTTACTAGCTGCTCTGCCGAGCTACTAGCTCGACGAGCAGCGGGTTATGCACCATGAGCTCCACTTCGGGGACTCGTCCCTGGTTGGTCGAGCTGGCTGGACGCCAGTAGTCCCCGAGGTCGTTGAGGACATCACCGGTAACCCCTGACTGCGCGTAGCCATACCCTGCAGCGTGCATCCGATCGAGAGGATCGGCACACCTCGAAGGGTCTCCGCAGGTCGTGAGTGAAGTTGATCTGTTTGTCGACGAGCCGGTGACGGGCTGGCCTTGGGGCCAGGAGACCGGCGATGTCGAGACCAAGCTGAACGAAGCTCTGGTGTCGTCGCTGATCGCAGGCCCCGTCGAAGGTCATCGCGACGTCGACGCCGCACTGGCGTTGCTCGAGCTTGTCGACAACGAACTGCGGGCCTATGGCACTGACAGCAGCCAGCAGCTCAGCGAGAAGCAGATCGCTATGGCCCTGCGTGCGTTGAAAGCCGTGTCTGCTCGTGTCGGTGTCGAGATCAAGATCCCGTTCAGCAACTTCGGCACCTTTCGGTCGTACTGGACTCGCAAGGGCGCTTCTGGCCCTGGCGGCTGGGGCGCTCGACGAGCGATCGTCCACGAGCTGCTTACGCCGGCGTTCGAGGTGCTGGAGCAGCTTGCGTTGCGGCCACGGCACTCTCCCCTGCCCGCGCAGTCACTCAAGGACTTGAAGGACCCGGCTGCGATCCTCGAGCAGCTCCAGCGCATCCAACGGGCGGTCGTCCAGGACGATCCGGCACTCGCCATCGGCAGTGCCAAGGAGCTGATCGAGAGCACTGCCAAGGTCGTGCTGATCGAGCGGGGCGAGGTCGTTGACGGCAAGGCCGACATCCAGGCGCTGATCAAGAAGGCGCAGGAGCTGCTTCTGCTGCACCCCTCGCAGGCGACGGTGGGCCCGGACGGCAGCGATGCAGTGAAGAAGATCCTCGGCGGTGCCACCTCAATCGCCGTTGGCGTCGCTGAGCTGCGCAATCGTGGTTGGGGTACCGGACACGGCGCAGCGGGCCGGCGTGTAGGTCTTCGGCCTCGACACGCTCATCTGGCGGTGAACGCTGCAGTAACCTGGTGTCAACTGATGCTCGACACGCTGCAGGACCCGGACGCACCATGGAGTCAGGCACAACCCAAGCCGTAGGGCCTCTCGCTGCTCTGGGCTGGCCGGAGACGGCTCAACGGCGCTGACCCTGTGGTGCGGCCGCCAGCGGCTGAGCGGTCGACTTCCCGACGACTTCAGAGTCCTCCGGCTTTTCCATGCGGCGTACTGCACCCTCCAGCGCGGCATCGCGCGTGCCCTGCATAGCCGCGCGGGCTCGGCCCCACACCGTCACCGCCTGCATGGCGGCGCTCCCGCGGTGCAGCCGCTCCACTTCCCGCTCGGCCGCGCGGTGGCTGAGCTCGGCAACCCGTTCGGCGACCCACGCCCGCAGCGGCGCGGTCATAGCCTCGGAGTTCGGACGCCAGTCCTTGATGGCGTTGCCCGCCAACGACATCGTTGTCATCAGCACACCGATGCTGGTCGTGAGTTGAGCGCGAGTGCCCGTCGAAAGCCCGGCGATGGTCAAGGCCACACCCGTCGCGGCCCCGGTGACGAACAGGGCCGTGCTTGAGCTGGCCAGCCGTGTGCCGCGCAGCTCGTCCGCCCGCTCCCGCGCGCGAAGCGCGGCGGCGTGGGCGCGGCGTTCGCGCACGATCGCCGAACCCGCGCGCATCGCCTGGCTGATGTCCGAGTCGAAGGGCCGCTGCCCGTTGGTGCCCGCTGCCCCCGACCGCAGCAGGTCCAGCCCAGCACTGGCTGCCATCCGCTGCGACGTGGCCTCCTGCAGGTTCTGGGCCAGGTCCCGCATGGTCTTCTCGTCGATCGACCGCGCCGAGGTCGCGGTCGGGCCGGGCCGGATCCCGACGGTGAACCCACCCGGTTTGGCCAGCTGGCGGCTGGCGTCCACCCGCAGCAGCGTCGCGGCGACCTCCTCCGGGCGACCGGGTCGGAACCCGGGCCCGCACCGCTGTCTGGCCTCGCGCAGGTACTGGTGCAGTGACCAGGTCTCGCCCAGCCCGCTGGCGAGATCCATCTCGGCCTCGATCGTCTCGAGGGTGAACTCTTCCCGCCCACCGCGTCGACCAGGCCCACCGGATCCACCGCGGCCTGCGGCGAGCTTGCTCAAGCCGTAAAAGATCTCCCACTCCGGCACCGGGCGCCCTCGATCGCGGCCGACCTGCCGCAGCCTCTCCCACTCAGGCGGGCCACCGGTCAGTGCACGCCGCACCGACGCGCTCCAGCGCCCGGGCGCGACATCGGGAGTGCCACGACCGAACAGCTCGCGTAGTCCCCGGCTGGCTCGTCCGGTGATCCCGGGACGTTCCCCGGCGACGGCCGCCTCGGCCAACTCGAACTCGGCCAGGACCGAGCGGCCGCTACGGCGACCGTCGGCCAGGGCCTCCAGCAGGCCGAGCATCAGCTCGGCGCGCAGCTTGCGGGCCAGCACGCTCAGCGCGACCTCGACGACGTCGAGGTCGGCCCCGGCGCCCAGGTCGGCGGTCATCGCCTGCGGCTCCACCAGCGGCGACGGCTCATCCGGGTCTGGTCGTATGGCCAGGCCGGATCGTCGGCGTGGGAGGCCTGCGCCGTGGCCTCCCGTCGGCGTGCACCCTCCTCGACCGCCTCCGCGGAACGGGCCAGGGTGAAGAAGAGAGCCGTGAGCTCGACCTGATCCGCGTCGCCGGCGACCAGATAGCCGCGCTCCACCTCGCCCTCGCCCTGCGGGATCACCCACCACATGCGGTCCCACCAGACAGGGCCGATGTCGAACTCTGCCAGCAGCGGCTGAGCGTCGCCGGCGGCGATGAGCTCGTCCATGTCCGCCACCGCGACACGAATCTGCTCGGCACCGCCGGGCGGGCCCGGCTCGGCGACTCGTCGGCTGAGGATGAGAGCCATGATCAGTCGTCCTCTCCCCCGCTAAAGGATCAAGACCAGTATGCGCGTCGAGCGCACGCTCCACGGTGACGAGCAGATGAAGGACAGGCCCGTTAACCACGGGAAAAGCCGGATGTGTACACGTTCGTGGTAGCATGAGGGGGTGATGACACCGGAGATCCTCAGTGTGCGCGAGCTGCGTGCCGGGCTCGCCGGTGTACTCAAGCAGGTCCAGCAGCCGGGTTCCGAACCCGTGTTCGTGGGTCCCCATCGCAAGGCGGAGGCGGTCGTGATGTCGGTATCGCAGTACGAGCAGCTCCAGCAGGCCGCGGCGGTACGCCGCGAGGCCGTCGCAGAGGCGCTGGCCTCGGTCCGCGCGGAGGGCCTCGAGCCCAGCGACGAGGGGCTGACGATGTTCGAGGCGATCGCCGAGGGCCGCATGACCCCCGAAGAGGCCCGCGAGAAGACTCTGGCGCGCTACCGCAGGTGAGCTCGCACGACCCCTACACCGACCCCGCCAGCGGGGTCCTGCGCAACAAGCTCGGACTCACCGACCCCGACGAGCTCGACCGGGCCGAGGCCGACCTGACCGGTTTCCGGCTCATCGAGCTGCGCCAGCACGACCTGCCCGGCGACTACGACCTCTCCCACCTGCAGGCCTTCCACCGCTTCATCTTCTCCGACGTCTACCCCTGGGCCGGTCAGCTGCGCACCGTGTCGATCGCCAAGGACGACCTGTTCTGCCTGCCCCAGCACATCGAGGGCTTCGCCGCCGACGTCTTCGGCAAGCTCGCCCGCCGCGACGACTACCTGCGCGGGCTCGAACAGCCCGAGTTCCTCGACAAGCTCACCGAACTCCTGGCCGACGTCAATGCGCTACACCCGTTCCGGGAAGGCAACGGCCGCGCCCAGCGGGCGTTCCTCGCCCAGTTGGCTCGTGACGCGGGGCATCGGTTGCGGTGGGAGTCGATGGATCCCAGACAGAACATCCTCGCCTCCCAAGCTGCACACCGCGGCGACAACCAGCCACTGCGACACATGCTCGAGGACCTTGTGGTGGTCTCACCGCCCGCGGCGACAGGCTCGGCCGATCCGGCGCGTGAGCACCCGGCTCAGACCGCCGGTGCGTCCTTCAACCCGCCGAAGGACCGCCGACCAGCGGGGACGGCGAAACAACGTCCTGGCGGAGGCGTCGCCTTCCCCCCACCGCGACGCTCACCGGAGCAGGGCAGAGGACCTTGCCGGTAGCGACCGCGACGACCGAGGCCTTGGACGGCGTGGGGTGTCGTCTGTGCCCGCAGCGCCCGGGCAGGTGCTTGATCGCGTCTCACGACCTGGCCCCTGGGCCCGCACGAACCGCGAGCGGCAGCCGGCGGTCCGAGCTCCGGAGCGACCCCGGAGCAGGGTGACGTCGTCAGGACTGAGGAGAGCGATTGCGCTGTTCGGCGTAACCGTGCCCTCGTCGGCGGCGATGACCAGGCGTCGGACCAGGAACTGGGGGCGTGATGGGCGAGGAAATCGGCGACGACGGGGAGGCGAAGCCGGGGGATGCGCCCGAGGACCTCGCCGCCTACGCGGCGGCGCTCGACCTGGTAGGCGAGGCACTCGAAGCGATCCTCGACGCGATCCCCCTCGAGGAGGCTGAGGAGGGCGGATCCTCCGCGCTGGGTCGGCTGTTCGACGATCTCGGCGCGACCGTCGACAGCATCTCGATCTTCACCGAGCGGATCTCGCCACGCTTCGTGAAGCCTCCGGAGCCGTTGTTCGGGACCGCCCCCGATGTCGGGGTCGCGCAACGGCTGGCCGCTCTGCAGCGCCTGGGGGATCTGCTTCCGGCGCGGCCGCGGCCCTCCAGCGGCGCTGAGCGCCGCGAGTGGGACCGCAACGCTCAGCTGAGGCCGGTGCCTGCGTGGCGGCGCACCGTGTGGGCCGATCTGCTTCCGCCGCCGCTCCCCCGGACCTGGGAGGACAAGGCGGACCGCGCGCACCGGCTCTACCTCGTGGCGTGGGGTGACGGGTGGGTGAAGTACGGCCATGGGACCGACGCCCGGATCCGCGAGCATCTGGTCGACGAGCGTTCCCGGGTGCTGCAGGTCCTCCAGGCCCGCCACGCCGACGTCGTGGCGGCCGAGCGCGCCCTGCAAGCCCGGCTGGTCACCGAGCCTCGACCCAGCCCGGAGCAGCTCGACTTGATGCCGCGCTCGTTCGTGCGCGGCACCGAGGTCGTCCCCGCGGCGGCCGTCCGCGGTGTGGACCTGATGGACATGCTCGCTGACGCCGTCGACGTCACCGAGGACTACCCGCCGCGGGTCCGGCCGGTGGCGTCGTGAACGCCGCGGCGCACTCGTCGAGCTCGGGGGCCCCGCTGTGCCGCGTCGACGAGCCCCCTCCCCGACGGCAGGGTGCGGCGCTGCCCGGGGAGCCGGGGCCGATCACGGTGCCGGTGGAGCGCTACCTTCGACGTCTCCCCGCAGGTTCGTTGCCCGCCGAGCTGCCCAGCAGCGGCCTGCTGTGGCGTGCCGACGTGTTCGCGGTGGCGGCGAGTTGGCGTCGAGGAACCGCGAGTGCCCGCGACCTCGCTGTCGCGACGCTGCTGTGGGGATTCGGGCCCACCGCCTACGGCCCCTATCGCACAGAGCGGATCCTGGCCGCCGATCCGGACGGCACGCGGCTGGCCCGCGGCCTGGAGCCGCTGCGGGCCGACGAGCTCACCCCAGAGACGCTGCAAGCGGCGTATGTGTCGTTTCGGCGTGGGCAGAGTGCCTACGTCCGCGGCCTGGGCCCGGCGTTCTTCACGAAGCTGATCTACTTCGCCGGCTACCGCCGCGGCCGCGGCGGCGTCCAGCCACTCATCCTGGACAAGGTCGTCGCAGGACGGCTCCCGGTCTCAGCGGGCCCGGCCCGGCACTCCTCGTGGGGATGGCGCTCCGCGGACTGGATCGCCTATCTCCAGTGGGCCGCGTCGACCGCGCAGGATCCGCGGTTCGACGGCGAGCCCGAGCGCGTCGAGATGGCGCTCTTCGCAGGCACCGCGCAGCTCGGACAGTGACCTGCAGCCCGGGATGCGGACAGGCTCAGCCCTCGTCGATGAACCACTTGTCGCGCTCGCTCGCCGATGGTGCCGGGTAGGTCTTCGCGAGTGTGGCGATGTGCTCGCGGCCATTGATGCTCAGCTCGTTACGGAAGACACCCATGGCCAAGCGGACGACCTCGCCCGGCTCGATATCGAACGCCTTCGCGGCGGCGGCGATGAAGGCGGCCTCGTCCTCAGAGATCTGCGCGGTGAAGTCCACGAGCGAACGCTAGCGAAGTGCCCGGTTCTGGGGACCCGGCCAACTTCCGAACTTGCCGAGCCCGCGCACCGGAGGGTTCTGACCGCTCCGCCCGGGGCCGTTCTCAGGCGGACTTGAGTAGCCGGACCCAGATGCCGTTCTTCGTCTGCACGAGATCGAGGTCCTGCCCGTCGAGGCAGATTCCGGAGCGGCGGTGTGTGTCGAACAGGGCTGCGTCGTCGAAGGTGTGACAGCAGGTCCGGCAGTGGGCGCGGTCCATGCCCGCCCAGCGTGCGCCGCAGCGCACGCAGTGCTGCTGCAGCATCTCGGGCCGGTC
>NZ_JAKKDO010000002.1:0-144703 GCF_021728735.1 Pseudonocardia sp. WMMC193
TCGTTTGCCCTTCCCCGCAGAAGCACCCTACTCAGCGATCGGCGCTGAGCACGTCCCGCCCGCCCTCCTGTATAGCTTCTTTCATTATCTATCGGTACAGTCGTACTCGCTTGATCACGACTCAGCCGTCCACTACGCCCCGAAGGAGGATCGGATGCCGCGGGCCGGACTCCCGATCACTTCGCATCGCCGCGGTGGCCACGCGCCCCCTACCGGAGTCCGCCGCGATCCGGTCGCAACGTGCTTCACCAGCATTGGCCCCTCAGGCACAGGGGGTTCCCATGCGGCGACGCAGTGAGGGTAGAGGCTCCAACGGCACCACAGAGGGGAACCACGGTGCGCCGCCTCCGTGGTGGCAGGATTCCCACGACGCTCCGCAGTCCGCATCTACCGCTGCGCAGACGCCGACGGCCAGTCCCGATGTACGGACCCGGGCGACAGCGATCGAGACACTCGGACTCCACTCCAAGGGTACGGATACGGAACCAGAAAGTCTGTACAGAGAGTCCGATCAACAGCGGCTGCTGACCCACGATGTCAGCGGCTACGGAGTTCAGCAGCCCACGCTGCTTCCCCGGGGGCAGTGGGTCGACCTTGAAGCTTCGTCGGCCAGCGGGGATGACCTTTGGGTCCCAGACTCTGCGGCGGTTCAGGCCACGTCCAAGAGGTCGACCCAGCTCGTCATGCGAGATGCCACCCCGGCAGGACCGGTTCTGACCGCGAGTCGGCCGTCCGACAGCCCTCGAAACGGGCGCAGGCGCACCACCGTGGATCGGCCTCTTCGTGCGCTCCGCCCCATCGATCCGGATGAGGCCGCGCAGCTCGCCGAGTGCTTCGCCCTGGACTATCTCTCCTGGGACGAAACCCTGCCCAGCCGCAGATCAGAGGCACTGCGTCACTACCTGCCCGGCCACGTCGACTCGACCCTGGGCTGGTCGGGATCCGGTCGACAGCGTGCAGACTTCGCCGCCGCAGGCGAGACCGTGCGCGAGGGGCACTGGCTGTCGGTCGATGTACGTGTGCGGGTGACGCCCTACGAACGCCTGGACGAGGAAGCAAGCGCCGAGGTCCCGAGCGAGCTGCCTGCTGGCGCACGTTGTTCGTCTGCACCGGCCCCGGAGGCCCCGGGATGGCGATCGGGCCCCTCGGTCTGGATGCGCCTGGCCATCCCGATCCGCCGCCACGACTCAGGCGAGCTCGTCGTCGACCTCGCCCCGATCTCCGACACCGACTACGACGAAGCCGAGGTGGACCTTTGAGCGAGCCGCAGGACAAGCCGACACCCCGCCCGCTTCAGCGCGGGTGGGACGACCAGCCGAGCAGCGCACCCCCAGCGTCGAGCCCGCCTCGGCGTCCTTCCCCCGCCGCGACTGACGTTGCCTCGCCGCCCGCGAAGCGCACCGACAGCGCCACGTTCGACGACACGGATCTCTCGACATCGCTGGACTGGCCGAGCCTGGACCCCCGAGACATGCCCTGGATGAAGGAGATCGCCCCGCAGACCGCAGGACACGTCCCCAGCCCGGGCCCCCGTCGCGCCGAGGAGCCAGCAACGATGACCGAGCCGAAGCAGCAGGAGCAGGCTCCGCCTACCGCCGAGCCCTGGCGTCCGCCTGCGGGTCGGCCGCACGAGGAGCCCCTGCACGACCGCGACCGCGACCTCGACCGCGACCGCGACCAGGCCTCGCCGCCGCAGAGCCCGGCCCTACAGGCCGACCACAGCCACGTCGAGACGCCCGCAACGAGCCTCTCGTTCGACTCGATCGTGACCCGCCGTAGCGCTCGCCCCGCAACGGGCTGGCGAGCCGCGGTCTACGCGTTGACGGCCGGGCGATGGAACCCCGGCCCCTCCAGGGCCGAGGAGCAGTACCTCGAGCGGGTCAGTCAGATCCGGACGCTGCTTCCCGGGCGCCATGTAGTGACCGTGACCTCGATGAAGGGCGGGATCGGCAAGACGACCACGGCTGCACTGCTCGGTCTCGCGCTCGCCGAGTACCGCGGTGACCACGTGATCGCCCTCGATGCCAACCCTGATGCAGGCACCCTCGCCGAGCGGCTGCTCGGGGTCCAGCCGATCCGCAATGTCCGAGACCTGTTGGCCAACGCTGACCGGATCGAGTACTCGACTGATCTGGCTCGTGTGACCGAGCGAGCGGGCAGGCTGCAGGTGCTGGCGTCGGAGCAGGATCCGCTGCTGAGCGAGGCGTTCACCGCCGCGGAGTACCACCGGGTGATCGGCGTGCTGCGCCGCTTCTGCGAGGTCATCATCACCGACACCGGGACCGGGCTAGTCCACTCGGCCATGCAGGGTGCCCTCGCAGAGACCCACAGCATCATCGTCACGGGTGCGCCCACTGCGGACGGCGCCAGCCTGGCCAGCCGGACCTTGGACTGGCTGGAGCGCAACGGGCATCGGGATCTGGTCGAGCGCGCGATCGTGGTCCTCTCGTGCGACCGCGTGTCTCGGGACATCAACCTCGGCGCTCTGCGACAGCACTTCAAGAGTCGCTGCCGCGACGTCGTCGAGATCCCACCCGACCCGCACCTGGCGAAGGGCCAGCAGATCCACCTCGACGAGCTCCGCCCGCGTACGCGAGACGCCGCCCTTCATCTCGCCGGCCTGGTCGCGAGTCAGTTCAAGGACATCAACGACCTGACTCACGGCCGAGAGCTCGGCTGACGGAATGGGCGTGGGTCTGATGGCGGTCGCGTCTGCGCTGGCCGTGGGGAGCACTCTGCTTCCCGCGGCCGCCCCGATCGACGACGCCTCATGCAGCTGGAGGTTGACCGCGAGGGTCCTCTACCAAGAGGTCCGTCTCGAGGCGACGGCTCGCGCGGTCGAGCTACGCAACATCCTTGAGGACGCCGGTGTGGGTGCCGCGGACTTCCTTCCCTCTTCCTGCACCGATGGCACAGCTGCCGGAGCCGGCGGCGGTGGATCCGGCGACGGGAGCTCGGGTCGGCAGGGAACAGGGTCTTCGGGCTCGTCGGTGGGTTCAGGCGGTGGCTCGCCCCGGCCGGGTTCTGGTGGGGCCGGGGCGGGCGGGGGGACAGGCGCGACCGGCGCCGGTGCGAACGGAAACTGCCCGACCACAGCTGCCGACGCCCTGGGTTGGGGAACACCGAACCGGGAGGACGACTTCGAGGGCGGCGTCGACGGCTGGGGCATCTACGACGGCGCCGGACACGCTGGCAACGGGACCCGCTCGCCCGCCGCGATCACCACCGCTGACGGGATCTTGACCATCACCGGGACCCCGGACGGTCAGAGCGGCGGCATGGCCTGGAACCCCGGCCAGATGTACGGACGTTGGGAGGGCTGCGCGCAGTCCCCACCCGGCGACCCCGACCTGCACTCGCTGTTCCTGCTCTGGCCGGATGCGGAGAACTGGCCCGAGGGCGGCGAGACCGACTTCATGGAGATCTCAGACCCGACCCGCCAGACCGTCGAAGGCTTCTTCCACTACGGCGCGGACAACCAGCAAGAGCACGCGTCGGTCGACATCGACGCCACCCAGTGGCACGCCTTTGCCGTGGAGTGGACCCCGCAGGGCGCGACTTACTTCGTCGATGGCGAGGAGTGGTGGAGCACCACCGACACCTCGATCCTCCCGCCCGGACCTCAGCACCTGACCATCCAGCTCGACAACTTCGGCAACCCGCAACAGGAGACCCAGATGCATGTCGACTGGGTCCGCCAGTACTCCCTCGACGACACAGGCGGCACAGGCATCGACGTCGGCGTCGGCGTCGGCGTCGGGGGTGCTGGTAGCAGCCAGAACGGATCCAGGGCAGGGCAGGACACCGGTGGTGGCCGCTCCGGCGGCAACGCTGACGACGGTCAGGACGGTGGCGAAGGCGACCAGTCCGGTGATCGCTCCGGCTCGGACGGCTGACAGCCGCGCCCCTCGCCTTCCCTCGGACTCACGTCGTCAGGAGATGACTCCATGTCAACCCCCCGGAGAGCAGGCACGGTCCTGCTCATCGCCGCTGCGCTGACAGCCGGGCCCGCAGCTGGCGCTGCCTGGGCCGAACCCACGCTCACCGACGGTGCGACCTGCACCCAGTCCACGAAGAGCGGGTCCGGCGTTCAGACCGCCGACCCGACAGGCCCTGACGGGTCACTCGATCCTCAGGTGCTCGCGCAGGCGCAAGAGCTCGTTGCGCAGACGCGGGCGCTGCTGACCACCCTGATCTCTTCGGACGACCCTCGGGCTGCTGCGCTCGCCGAGCAACTCCGCGGCATGGGAGTCACGCCTGCCGTCGCATCGGGTTGGCGTCAGCAGGCCCACGACGTCGCCGACTCGCTGCTGGCGCAGCAGTCTCCAGTCGCGCAAGAAGCAGCGGTCGTCCTCGCGAGCGCTGGGTTCTCTCCAACCCCCGCTGACCTTCGCGGCCCGTCGGACGCACAAGCCGTAGTCGAGCGAGACTCCCCGTCCCACGCTGCAGTTTCGAACGCCTCGCTGCCCGCCATGGCGGCTACGGCGCCCGTCTCGGGCACTCAGGCAGGGGCCACACCCATGAGCGCGATGAGCGCCGTCCTCGCGGGCGCAACTGAAGCCGCGGCGTCTCAGAGTGGAGATGGGCCCGTCCAGGTATGCGGCCAGGGACCAGTACAGGGCGCTCGGGGGTCGCTAGAGGATGACGAGGCCTCGCAGTCTGAGGACCGCGATGGTTCGTCGAACGGCGGCACGTCAGCAGACCTCCCGGACGACAGAGCCCCAACTGGCGGGCCATCGTCCGAGACAACCGAGGCCGGTTCCTCTGTCGGGACGTCGCCCTCCGCCTCCTCGGCATCGGGTGAAGCGACGGACGGGACTGCGAGTCAGGAGGAAGGCGATGACTCCGCGTCCGGGGGCAGGAGTACCTCGGCCTCGGACGAAGCGTGGAGCAAGGATCTGCAAGCGTTGACCGACGAGCTGAGCGCTCGGGTGGACGACCCCGACGCGCAGGCACTCGCTCAGCGGCTGCGCGGGAGCGGGCTCGATGAGAGCGCCGAGCCGAGCAGCGCCGACTCTGACCCGGCGTCGACTACGAGCGGAGCGGGCGCGGCCAGCTCGGGAACGTCGTCCGCTCCGAGGTCGCTCTCGCCAGGCCGTTCCACAGGCCCTGCTAGCTCGGCGGTCCCCGGAGGGGCGAGTGGCGATCTCGACGTCGAGATCGGCCAGCTGGCCAATGAGCTCGCGGCCGCACCCGACGATCCGGTCGCACAGCAGCTATCCCAAGCCCTCGGTTCAGCCGGGTTCGCCGGTTCCGAGCCCGGAGGCGCAGCAGACCGTGACGGGGGCTCCGGGAGCAGCGGCTCGACAGGATCCGCCACCAGTTCGAGCCCCGGCGGGGGTGTCTCCAAGCCGCAGAACGACCCCTCGAGCGACAGCAGTTCGTCTTTGAGAACTGGCGAAGGTGGCGGGGGCGGATCTGGCGAGGCTAAGAGCGCCGCGGCGAGCCCTTCATCCGCGTCCACCGGCGGCAGGGAGGCCGAGCCCACGTCCTCTGAGACGGATCCCGAGAGCTCTCCATCCGCCGACGCCTCCCCCCAGGACAGCAGCGAGCGGGAGAGCGACGGCGTCCCTCAGGCGACGCCCAGTGGCAATGACGAGACGGCCCCGGACCAGGCTCCGACTGCGACAACCGACGGAGCGGTCTGGGAACAATTGGCGAAGTGCGAGAGTAATGGGAACTGGGCCATCAATAGCGGAAACGGATACAGCGGCGTTATCCGAACAGCTGAGGTCGGCAGTGATGCAGATCACTGCGGCCCAGGGGAGCCGGCGGCTCTCCCGAGCAGCTGGTGGGCCAGCTTGAGCGCCCTTGCAAGCTGGTGGTCGAGATGACCCGCTCCCCCGGGCCGATGTCACTCAGCCTGAGCAGGGCGGGTGCCCTCGAGTTCATCGAGCAGCGTTTGGACGCGACTTGCTGTTCGTCGGTGCCGTTCGGCCTCACGATCCCATCCACGTGCTTCTGCGTCGCAGACGAGCTGCTGTTCGGTGTCGAGCCGGATGCGGAGTCTCGGGGTGTAGTCGGGGGTGGTGACGAACTTCGAGCAGGTCAGGTAGAGGTCGCACTCGCATGGCCCTTCCTGGGGCAGGCGCAGGCAGCGGCCGAGCTCGAGCTCGGTCTTGAAGAAGTTCGTCGACAGCCAGTTGACGGCCTCTGTGGTGAGGTCGCCGTTGCGGATGGCCTCGGCCTGCGGCCCGGCCAGGATTGCGCCGGGGGCGAGGACGGCCTGGTAGTCGGCGAGGACGACGGGGTCGGACAGGCTGGTGTAGGTCATCGACATACCCGCGGAGCGGTGCCCGAGGACCTTCATGATGGTCTGGATCTTCGCGCCGCGTTCGCCGAGCTGGGTGCCCATGGTGTGCCGGAAGCGGTGCGGGTGGACCAACGCCTTGCCGTCGTCGTCGACCAGGCCCAGCGCGCGGCAGACCTCGGTCAGGCCGGCTTTGAACAGGTAGTCCGGGCTGGCCAGGCGCCCGTTGCGCAAGAACAGGTAGCGAACCGTCCGGCCGAGTCGCTGGTCGAACAGCGGCTGGTCGGTCTGGGCGCGGCGACGGGTGATGAGGTCGCGGACGGCCTCGGCGGCCTCGGGGTGGATCGGGACGACCCGTTCCTTGGCGGATTTGCCCGCGGCGAGGCGCAGGCGGTGGGTGCTGTCGGGGTAGGTGTCGAGGCAGTCCAGGTCGAGCTTGCGGATCTCCCCGCTGCGGGCGCCGCTCCAGCGGGCGACCAGCAGGGCGGTGCGCTGCAGTGGGTCAGCCAGGGCGCGGATGCCGTCCATGAGCGGGTCGAGTTGCTCGGCCGGGATGAACCGTGGGACGCGCTCGATCCCGCGAGGAACGTCGGAGCTGGTCAGCGGGGGTCTGGTGGGCATGTGCGGCCACTCGTTGATCGCGGCGTGGCGGAAGAACCGGGCGACGTGGCCGATGACGTGATCGCGGTAGACCGCCGAGAGCGGCTGGTCGGGGTGCTTCCACTTGCGCTGGTGGGGCAGCCAGGCCAGGAACTCCAGCAGGGCGGGCCGGTCGAGCCCGGCCAGGGTGGTCTGCTCGGGCCGGGTCTCAGCGTGCCAGGCCGCCAGGCGCAGCAGGCCCGAGCGGGCCTGGGTGACGGTGCCGGGCGCGCGTCGGACGGCGAGCTCGCGCAGGTAGCGCTGCATCGCCTCCTCGACCGCCGAGACGGTGCTGATCGCGGCCAGCGGGCGGGGTTGCTTGCGCAGTGGCAGGGCTTCGATGAACCCGGCGTGGAACAGCGCGACCCCGGTCTGGGTGACGCTGCTGTGCCAGGCCATCGGGAACCCGGACCGCATCTGGACCTTCAGGTCGAGCTGCTCGATCTCGGGCAGCGAGGCAACGGTGCGGATGGTCGTGCGCAGCTCGTCGATCTCGGCGAGAGACAACGTCGTGAGATCGGGGTCGGCGCGGTGCAGGATCAGCCGAGGCAGCGCCCAGGGCAGGCTCTTGTTGACGCTGGGAACCGAGACACCTCGTCCGAGCTCCTGCTCGCGCAGGGCGGCCATCTGCGCGCGCAGCGGCAGACCCAGCCCGTCGGCGATCGCGAGGATCCGCAGGTTCGCGGCCCCGAACAACCACGGCCAGTCCAGACGCAGCCGCCCGGTCAACGACAGATAGAACAGGTAGGGCCGCGCTCGGAAGCTCGCCGCCGCGCCTGCCGGGTCGACCAGCGTGCCCGCCGGGGCGGGGCGCGCGTGGATCGTGGGACCGACGCGTTCCGCCAGCGGGCGACGGGCCCATCGCGTCATCGACGGGTAGTGCTCGACGAACTCGGCCCTGGCCTGCAGCAGCATCGGTGTCCAGTTCTTCGACCCGCGCAGCCCGACGCGCAGGAACCGCTCGTACTCCTCGACCGAGGCGTGCGAGGGACCCGAGTAGCCGTCAGTGGTGCGCGGTGACCGCGAACGTCCTGGCGCGCTCATCGCGCCGTCTCCGGCTGCGGGCCCTGCTCCAAGGCGGTCCGGTAGTCGTCTCGGACCTGGTGGTCGGTGAGCCGGACGTAGACCTTGGTCGAGTCCGGGTGGGCGTGACCGAGGCGGCGCATCAAGGTCAGCTCCCGCATCCCGAGCTCGGTCATCCGGGTGGCGTGGGTGTGGCGCAGGCTGTGTGGGGTCAGCCAGGGCTCGCGCACTCCGGCGCGGGTCGCAGCCCGCTGGAACAGCCGGACCAGGCCGTCGTAGCTCAGTGCGTGGTCTCTGCGGGCGCCTCGGCCGCCGATCAGGAACAGCAGCGGTGTCTGGGCGTCCGGGGGGCGTTCGAGCAGCACGTAGCGGTTCAAGGCCGGGAGTGCCCGGTCCTCGAGCAGGTCCACCACCCGATCTCGGCGGGACTTCTGCCGTGCGCCCTGCGGGTGATCGTCGCGGTGGCGGACGGTGACCCGTTTCCGACCGTAGGAGATGTCCTCCAGATGCAAGCCCAGCACCTCACCCGGTCGCAGGCCGCCCTCGTGCATGAGCTCAAGCAGCGCCCGGTCGCGCAGCTTGTCCAGCTGCCCCAGCAGCGCCAGATAGGTCTCGTCCGGGATCGGGCGCGGCAGCGTGTCGACGGTGCGGACCCGCAAGATCCGGCGGACCGGGCGCTGATCGGCGCTGGTCAACAGCGGTGGCCGATGCCGGCCCAGCACGCGGGACGAGGCCTGGTCGGCCTCGCGCAGGATCGGGTTCTCCACCTGCGTGTAGCCGCCGCAGCTGATCAGGAACTCGTAGAACGACGACACCGCAGCCAGCACCCGGTTGCAGGTGCGCGCCGACAACCGACGCCCGTCCCCGCTGACCAAACCGAGCTGGCTGCGCTGCGCCCGCCCGGCCGAGGACTGAACCCGCAGCCAGCCCAGGAACTCCGTGGCCAGCATCGGGGAGAACCCACTGACCGGCTCGCCACGCTCGTCGAGGAACTGCAGCAGCTTCATCAGGTCGTAGGCGTAGGCCCGGACTGTGTTCGGCGAGTACTCCCGCACCGCCAACGACGACAGGAACGCCGACACCTCTGCCACCGGCACCTCGCAGTCGTCGACCACAGCCACCGTCGGCTCTCCTGGCCGCTCCGGTTCGCATTTCACCACTCGCATGACCGCGAACTAGATCATGAACCGTCGTCGTCTGACCTGCAGCTTCCTCGTCGTGGCGTAGGAGATGTCCAGATAAGTGGTGGCCTGCAGTTCGACGACTCCACCTGGAAGGCCTACGGCGGCGATGCCTACGCCCCGTCCGCGGCGGCGGCATCGCGCGATCAGCAGATCGCGGTCGCGGAGAAGCTGCGCGAGGACCGCGGCGGTTTCTCGGCGTGGCCGGCGTGCAGCCGAAAGCTGGGGCTGCAGTGACCGCCATGGCCGAACGGATCACCCGACCGGCACAGGTGGCTGCCCCGTCCGCGTTCAGGCCTCAGGCGCCGGCAACGGTCGATGGCCTGTTGCACCCGATCGCGGCCGAGTTGCTCGCCGGAGCCGAACGCGAGGTCGACGATCTGGACGTCGAGCAGATCGTCGACGTCAGCGCCGGGATGGTGGCCGCCGGGCGCGGGGACGAGGTCCTCGCGGCCGTGCGGGAGGCCGGCCGAGAGCTTGGCGCAGCTGCCTCCCTGCAACTACCGGCGAGTGCCCACCAGCCGATCGACTGGGCTCCGTTCGGCACCGTCGTCCCAGTCCTCGCCGGGTCACCTGGCGCGGGTGCATCGTGCGTCGCTGCGGCCTTGGCCGACGCACTGCAGCTGGCAGCCCGCTGTGTGCTGATCGTCGACGCCGCCGATCCCGCCCGCTCCGGGCTCGCCGGCGCAGCCTCGGCCGAGGGCCCCTGGACCAGTCAGATCTCCGCGCACACAGCGATCCGCTTCTCCTGGCGGGACCAGGCCCTACTCGCCCGGGTGGAGACGGATCTCCCCGCGATCAGTCCGGGTCTGGTGCCGCCGCCGCCGGAGTGGCTACCCCGGGTCGACCCGCTGCATGTGACGGTGGTCGACATAGGCCACGACGGCTGGCGGACGACCGCGAATCCCCTGCTCGGGGCGGGGGGTTGGCTCCGCAACGGGGCACCCGCGCCGCGCCCGGTCTTGGTGGTGCGCGCGACCCGCCCCTCGCTGCGGCACGCCGAGCAGGTCCTGGCCCGCCTCGATTCCTGGGTGAGCTCCGGGATCGCCGTCCCTCCGGCACAGCTCGCCGTGGTGGGGGCGAAGAAGTGGCCGGCCGGGGTCGCCGGAGCCGCCGGACGACGCCTGGATGGGCTGCTCGACGACGCCGTGTTCGTTCCGCTCGAGCAGAGCCTGGAGATCGGCGGCATCACCGACGAGCTCCTCCCGGACAGGGTCCTCGACGCCGTCACTCCACTGCTCACCGGCCTGGGGCTGTTCCCAGAGTCGGATCGCTCGCGCTCACGAAAGGCACGCCGCTGATGTCCGCATTCGCCGCGATCACCACCGCGCTCACCACCGTTGCCCCGGGCCTCGAGGACCCTTTCGGCGCGGTGCTCGCTCTTCCCGGGAATCCGAACCCGCAGGCCCCGCCCGGAGCACAGAACATCGAGAACGTCCTGGGCTACATCAAGTGGGGTGCGGGCGCGGCCATCGTGGCCGGCTTCTTCGCAGGCGTCGCGCTCTTCGCCGGGGGCCGGATCGCCGATCATCACCGCTTCGGGCGGATGGGAGCCATCACCATGTTCGCCAGCGTCGGAGCCGCGTTCCTCTACGCGATCGGCTACTCCGTACTGACCACCTTCGCCGCGGGCTGAGTCGGACCAAGACCGAGTCGATGAACATGTACTGGCCCAACACCCCCGGAAATCGGACGCAGCAGGCCGACACTCCGCGGCCTGATGCCGCGGTGGCCCGCCGTCGGGCGCTCATCGTTCTCGTCGGCGGCGGCGTGGTCGCGGTGCTGCTCGTCGTCGGCCTGGTCTGGCTGGTGCTCGGACTCGGCGGAGCACCGGCCCCAGACCCCATAACCGTCCCGGCTCCCCAGGTGGCCGAGCCGGGTTGGGACACCACCGGACAGTACGAGCTGGCCACCCGCCCGATGCCGGCGTTCCCAGAGTCCGCTTCAGCCCCGCACCCGCTCGCCGCCGAGACCGCCGGTTCGACGATTGCCCTGCCGCAGCCCGGGACCACCGAAGGGCGCTACGTACCCACCGGCTTCCCCGCCACCGTCGAGGGCGCGATCGCCCAGCAGGCTGCACTACTCACCGCGGGACTCGCCGGCGGGGACCCGGCCACCTACACCGCCGCCTACGACTCCCTCATCGCCCCCGGAACGCCCCCGGCTTCGAGTAGCCGGATGGTCGAGCAGCTGCAGACCTTCCGCGCCCGCGCCGGACTGCCACGGTCCGGGGCCGAGCCCGGCCTGCAGATCACCTACACACCCACCTCCGCGCTGGTGAAGGGCACCACCGACGGTGGCCGCTACACCGTGGTCTGTGTGCTGGGCGAGATGACAGTTCAACGCAACGGCCAGCTCACCTCCGGCGGGATCGGAGACTGCCAGGCCCTGCGCTACTTCGCCCCCTCCCCCGCCGAGGCGCCGGACTGGCACATCGCCCCCGGCCCGGCCGCCGCCCCGTCGCCGGACCTGTGGCCCGGCACCGCCGAAGCCTTGGCCGCCGGGTTCCGCCCTCTCAGCTGATCCACGTCATGTCACCACTCCCCCCACCGCCCGTGCAGAAGGAAAGGAGCCGTCCGTGAACCTCCTCGGAGATGCGGCGGCTGGATTCGTCACCTCCGCCATGGACAAGATCGCCAAGGCGATGTGGAGCGCCGCGCTATGGGTGCTGCGGGGTGCCTTCGAGCTGATGGACTCCCTCCTCGGTTTCGGCGACGGTTCCGACCTCGTCGACGCCGACGGACGCCTCGCCGCGGGCACTCCGCTCGCCGGGATCTGGCCGACGCTGCTCTGGATCTCCGCCGCCGTGGCATTCGGGCTGTTCCTCTGGCAGCTCACGACCACCGTGGCCCGCGGCGGGGCCGGGTTCTGGCGGGCGGTGTCCGGGCCGGTCGCCTACGGCATCGCGATCGCGATGACCGCCGGCATTCTTGCCGCGCTACTCGGTGGGGCGGAGGGCCTGACCAGCATGCTGCTGCAGCAGGGCCTCGCCTCCGACAACTTTCAGACGATGTTCACCACCGGGAAGATGGCGGAGGTCTTCACCGACAACCCCGACCTGGGCGCGGCCGCCGCGAACACCGACGAGACCGTCCGTTCCCTGGTGTTGTTCATCGTCGCGCTGTTCGGCGTGATCCCGGCCGGCCTCGGCTTCGCTCTACAGATGATCTTCCGGCAAGGCGTCATCTGGATCCTGCTCGCCACGATCCCGATCACCGCGGCCGGGTTGATGACCCAGACGACCTCGGCGATGTTCTGGCGCAACGTCCGCTGGGCCCTGGCCGCGATCATCATGAAGCCCGCGCTCGCGCTGGTTCTCGTCGTCGGGGTCAACCTCATGTCCGCGCCCACCGGAGTCGGCGGGCTTCTCGTCGGCACCGGGGTCCTGCTGATTGCAGTGTTCTGCCCGATGACCGTCTACCGGCTGCTGTCTTTCGTCGAGCCCGGCACCCAGGCCGGAATGGCACTTCGTTCGCTGTCGAGTCAGGGCTCCTCGTCCGGCCCGGGCGGCGGCGGCTCCGGCGGCGGAGGTTCGGCCGAGCAGGCCAACACCGCCCGCTTCGACGCCGCATCCGGGGGCGCCGGGGGTGGGGCCGCCGCTGGCGGAGCCGCCGGGGGCGCGGCCCTCGGTGCGGCTGGAGCCGTCGGGGCCGTGGGCGCAGCGGTCTCGGGTGCTGCCCACGGAGCCTCCAACTTCGCCAACAGCCAGATGGACGCCACAGGGATGGGTGCGGGAGTCGGCGGCCGCAGCGGTGGTGGTGGAGATGGTTCGTCGCAGTCGAGTGGGGCGGGGTCAGGGGGGTCGTCCGGCCAGTCTGGAGGTTCGAGCGGTGGGTCCGATGGCCGCGATGTCGGGGGTGGGCCGTCGGGCGCGGTGCCGGGCGCACCCGAGGCGGCACCGCTCGAGGGCGGTGCGGCGAGCGGCTCCTCAGCGGCCGGCGACTCCGGAGGACCGCCTGCGATCGAGCCGGCGCCTGAGATCGGCGCCGGGGGCGCGCCCGGCGGGGGCGGTCACGCCGAGACGCCCCCGCCGGAGCAACCCACACAGGGCAGTAACCGCGGCGGCCCGAGCGCGGGTTCAGCGGGCGGAGCGAGTGAGGCGGTGATCCCGTGAGCCAGACGGTCGAGGGTCCGCGGGTGTATCGCGGGCTGAACTCCAAAGAGCGCGCGGGCTGGATCCTCGGCCTGACCCCGTGGCAGGCCCTCGCCTGCCTGGCGCTGGCCGCTCCGGTGCTACTGGCGATGTCGGCCGGACGGTGGTCTTCGGCGTTCGTGTGGCTGCTGCTCGACGGCACCCTCGCCGCGCTCGTCGTCGTCCCGATCCGGGGCCGCTCCGCGATGCGGTGGCTGGCCGATCTTCTGCTGTTCCAACTGGGGGTTCTCATGCGCTGGTCGCTCTGGCAGTCGCGCGCTGCAGCCGGAGATCCCGGCCCCGCGCAGGAACCCGATCTCCCCGGAGTGCTGGCTCGCCTGCGGTTTCCCGACGGCCCGCCACACCGGCAGGGCCGGATCTGTCTGATCCACGACACCGGGCAGGGACGTTGGGGTGCGACCGCGCGGCTGACCCACAACGGGGTCGGGATGTTGTCCGACGCGGACTGCGAGCGTCTCGCTGCCCGCCTCGGCACCCTGCTCATCGCTCTGGGCCACCGCGACGTCGTCGACCGCATGTCGCTGTACGTGCGCACCGTCCCCGACGACGGGACCGAGTACGATGTCTGGCGCGCAGCCCACGAGTCCTCGGCGGCTCCCCATCTGGCCAGGCTGGCGACCGACGAGCTCGACCGCACGATCGGGTCGGTCAGTGTCCGGACCGAGCTGTTCGTGACGATCTCCGGCTCGGAGACGGTGCTGGCCAAGCCGGCGAAGGCGGCGGGCGGCGGCACGAAGGGCCGCGCGTACGTGCTCTACCGGGTCCTGGACGGCATCGAGGACCAGCTCAAAGCCCTCGGTGTTCGCACGATCACCTGGCTGACCTCCGCCCAGCTGGCCGAGGCGATCCGCACCGGCTACAACCCGGCCGCGGCCGCGGGACTCACCGCCGCGCACCTGGCTCACCCCGATCCGGTTGGGGAGGACGGGCTCCCGATGGCTGCCGCCGGCCCGACGCTGGCCCCGACCCCGGCCGCGCGGGCCTATCACCACGACGGGTTCAGCTCGGTGTCGTATGCAGTGATGATGCCCGAGGCGGGCACCGTGTTCGGCAGCCTCGGACCGCTGCTCGCGGTCCGCACCGCCGGCGAGCGCCGCACCTTGGCCCTGCACTACCAGGTCTTGTCGCACAAGTCGGCGCAGCGCGCGGTCCAGCGCGGGCGGTTCCGCAATAACGTCATGACCGACTACAAGTCGTCCAAGGGTTTCACCACCACCGCCGTCGACGCCCGACGCGCCGGTGGCGCCCGCGCCCAGGAGTCTGCGGTGGCCTCCGGTCACGCGATGGTCCGGGTCAGCGCCGCGGCGTCGGTGACCGTCCCGGCGGACTGGAACCTCGAGGACCACGCCGCCCGGCTGGAGAACGACGCCTCGGGCCGCTTCCATCTGCTCCGTCTGGAGCTGGCACAGGATTCCGCGTTCGTCAGTGCCGCCGTCCCGGTAGGCCTCGGCCTGCCCCGGCTGAAGGGAGCCCTGAGCTGATGGCACGCAACCGACGCCCCAGCCGTGGCGATGTCCGGACCGCGTTCGAGCTCCTCGACTCCTTCGGCGGCGCACCGAACCTGTCCGGGCCGACGGTCGATCCGGCGGCTGCGGCGGAGGAACGCGACCGGCGGATCAACCGCCCTGCGGCGCCCCCGCGCGGGCCCGCCGAGCCCGGCCGCGGCTGGGCCCCGGTCGACGCCGCGACCCGGATGCCGGTCTACCAGGTCACCACTTCCGAGATCGGCGGTCTCTTCCCACTCTTGGCGGCCAACGGCGTCCCGGCCATCGGGGCCCGGATGGGATACGACGCCTTATCCGGTGGGGCGTTCTACTGCCACCCCATCGAATGGCTGCTGCGCGGGCTGGCCACCAACCCGAACATGGTGATCTTCGGCGAGCCCGGCCGCGGCAAGTCCAGCACCGTGGTGGCGTTCTGCCTGCGGATGATGCTGTTCGGGATCAAGACCCTGATCTCCGGCGACGTCAAGGGCGAGTACACCCCGCTGCTGCGCGCGCTCGGGATCACCCCGATCGCTCTGGGGCGCGGCTCCAGCGCCCGGCTCAACGCCCTCGACCTCGGCCCTCTCGCCGCGCGCTGGAGCACATGGCCGGTCGAACGCCAACGCGAGGAACTCGCCGGCGTGCTGGGGCGCTGGACCAAGCTGCTCGCCGCCCTCGCCGAGACCCAGGGCTACTCCCCCACCGTCACCGACGAGCTCGTGCTGGCCACCGTGCTGCGCCGCCTGGTCGGCGTCAGCGACGGCTACACCCGGCTACGCCCGGTCACCATCCCCGACGTCGCCCGCGTGCTGGCCGACCCCGACGACGACCTCTGGGCCGACGCCCGCTTCGCGAGCCGCCGCGACTTCCTCGACCACACCCGACTCATCACCGACGCGCTGTCCAACCTGGTCTCCGGGCCACTGGCCGGGCTGTTCGACGAGCCCACCAACTTCGAGCTCGACTGGGACGCCCCGATCCAGTCGATGGACCTGTCCCTGCTGCGCAGCCGCGGCGACCAGGCCATCGCCGTCGCCCTCACCTGTCTGGGCTCCTGGTCCTCGATGATCACCGATCTGCAAGACGACGGCGACATCCGCATCGTCGTCCGCGACGAGGTGTGGCGCCAGATGCGCCTTGGGCTGCGCGCGGTCCACGCCGTCGACTCCGACCTGCGCCTGTCGCGCGCCGAACGGAAGATCCAGCTCCTGGTCATGCACAAGCCCTCCGACCTGCTCTCGGTCGGGGCCGCGGGCAGCCAGGAGGTCGCGATCGCCAAGGACCTGCTCGCCCTGTGCTCGACCCGGATCCTGCTGGGCCAGTCCACCCGGGTCGCCGACGAGCTCGCCAGCGAGCTCGCGCTGACCGAACGCGAGCAGGACGTCGCGGGCGGCTGGGCGATGGAACGCCAGGGCCGCGCGCTGTGGAAGATCGAGAACAGCCCCGGCTACAAGGTCCAGACCGTGCTCTCCAGCACCGAGATGCGGATCTTCGACACCAACGCCCAGCTCCGTGCCGCCGCCCCGGCGGCGCTGGGCTCCTCGACCGGCTGATCCGGGTCGGTCAGTGAACTCCACGTCGGCGAAACTCGGTGCGCTCGTGGTCGCGGCCCTAGCCGTGATCACTGCGACGGTGCTGCTGATCGGGATGTCGCTGCTGGCCTCGTTCGGCGGGGGCGTGCTCGGGGGCGGTTGCGGCGGGGATGGCGGCCCCGGCGGCGGGACCGCGCAGGTGGGCCCGCGGGTGTGGTCGGCCGAGCAGATGACCAACGCCCAGACCATCGTGGGGATCGCCGTCGAGCGGCAGCTGCCCAAGCGCGCCGCGGTCATCGCCCTGTCGACGGTGATCGTCGAGTCCCGGCTGGAGAACGTCGGCTACGGCGACCGGGACTCCCTCGGACTGTTCCAGCAACGCCCTTCGCAGGGCTGGGGCAGCACCGAGCAGATCCTCAACCCCGCCTACGCCACCGCGACGTTCTACGACCGCCTGCTCGCCGTCCCCGGCTGGCCGACCCTGCCTCCCGGCCAAGCAGCCCAAGCCGTACAGATCTCCGGGTTCCCCGAGCGCTACGCACCCGAGGAGGCCGCAGCCGCCGCGCTGGTCGACCAGTTCTGGCAGGGCCCGGACAACCCGGTACCCGCCGCACCCGACGCCCCACCGGCCGGGCCGGGTGGAGGACAGATCGACCTCGCGGCCCTGGCGACCACTCTGTGCCCGGACCAGGGCGCCGGCGGGCTCCCGCCCGGCGGTCCCGCACTGGTCGATCCCGGGAAGCTCCCACCCGGGTTCGTACTCCCCGCCGACCCGCAGCAGCGCGCCGCGGTGTCCTACGCCCTCGCCCAGCTCGGCAAGCCATACGTGTGGGGAGCCAAGGGTCCCAACGCTTTCGACTGCTCCGGGCTGATGACCGCAGCGTGGGCGGCCGCCGGGGTCCCGATCCCCGCGGGCACGGTCAACCAGAAGTTCGCCGGCTCTCCCGCCGATTTGGCCCAGCTCTCCCCTGGTGACTTGATCTTCATCCCGGGGTCGCTGGGCTCCCCCAGCAACCCACGACACGTCGGCATGTATGCCGGGCAAGGGATCATCGTGAACGCCTACGACGACTCCAGCGGAGTCATCCTCCAGCCGGTCGCGAAATGGGCCGACCAGATCGTCGCGGTCCGCCACATCGCAGGCTCCACCGGCGAACCCACCGCCACCGACGTCCTCGCCCAGGAGGCCCCGGCATGAGGCGCTCCTCCCCCACCGCCGACCGAGACCTCGCCATGGCCGCGGTGGGCTTCGCCGGTCTCGTCCTCCTCGTCGGGGCCTCGGGGCTGCTCGCGGCCGCAGTGGTCCTCGCCGCTGGGTTCCTCGGCGCACCGCTGGCCTGGCCCGACGTCGGCGCCTGGTGGCCTTTGGTGTTTGCCGTGCTGGGTCATCCCGCTGATCCCGGGTCCGCCGTCGGCCCGCCGTGGGCCGACACTCTCGCCGGCCAACCGTCGACCTACTGGACGTTCGCGGCGTTCCTCGGTCTGCTAGGGCTGGCTGTGGCGATCGCTGCCGGGATTCTCGGGTGGCGGCGCTGGGGCCCGACCGGCCCGGGGCACGCCAGTCGACGAGAGATCCGACGCGACCTCTCCCTCGCCGCGGCCCGGCGCACCGCACGGTGGACCCGCCCGAGTCTGTCCACGCTGGAGTGCAAACGGGCACCATTGGAGGAGGTCGCGGCCCCACTACACCGCGGCGTCATCGGCGCGATGTGCAGCCCCTTGACCAGCCCCACCGGCACGCTCGCTCCGACCCAGACCGGCAAGAGCCGGCGCGACCTCGTCCACAAGGCGATCGGCGCTCCGGGCGCCCTGCTGTGCTCCACGACCAAGCCCGATCTCCTCGAGTTCGCCGGTCTCGCCCGCACCCGCCGCTTCCTCGCCGGCCCCGTCCTGGTCTTCGACGCCACCGGCACCACCACCTGGCCCGCGCAACTGCGCTGGTCGCCGATCCAAGGCTGCCAGGACTACGCGACCGCCGAACGACGGGCCCACACCATGGTCGAGGCCTCCGCGGTCGCCGTCGAGACCGGAGGGGGCGGTGGCGCCGGCAACGACAGGGTCTTCAGGGAGCGCGCCAAGGTCGTGCTCACCGCCTACCTCCATGCCGCCGCACTCCACAGCCGTGGCGTCAGCTCCCTCATCCGCTGGTCGACCGCCAAGCCCCTCGACCGCGAGCCCGTCGCACTCCTCGAGCACTACAGCCCCGACGTCGCCGCCAACCTCTCCGCCGAGATGGGCATGGTCGATCGCACCTCCGACGCCGTGTGGATGTCGGTGCGCCGGGTCATCGAGCCGCTCATGAGCCCGGCCCTGCGCGACCTGTGCTCTCCCGGACCCGGAGAGGGGTTCGACGCCCGCAGCTTCATCGGCAACCAGGGCAGCCTGTTCCTCATCGCCGGCCGTCAGCACGCCGCAGCAGCAGTCCCGCTACTCACCGCCCTCGCCGAGGAGTGGCTCACCACGGCCACCGAGATGGCCAAGTCCTATCCCACCCGACGCCTCGAACCGCCGGCCACGGCGGTGCTCGACGAGCTCACCAACGCCACACCGGTACCGAACCTGCCCGACATCGTCTCCGACTCCGCAGGTCAGGGAGTCGTGATCCACTGGGCCGCCCAGTCCCGCGCCCAGCTAGACGACGCGTTCGGCACACCCCGCGCCCGCCAACTCCTCGACAACACCACCACCCTCAGCCTCTGGGGTGGACTCAAGGACACCGACGCCCTCGAGTGGGCCTCCACGCTCAGCGGCCACCACGAACGGATCCGCCACCAGACCCATTCCGACGGGATCCTGTCCGCCGGCCGCGGCTCGATCGGCACCGAGACCGAACCCACCTATCGCCCGGGCGCCATCCGCACCCTCCAACCGAACAAGACCCTCATCATCCACAGAGCCTTGCGGCCGATCCTCGCCAAGACCATCGACGTCAGCCAACGGCGGGACTGGCCACAGCTGCGCGCAGACCAGGCCTCGGTTCGCGACGCCACGCCTGCCGTCTCCCAGCTGGGCTACGGGCTCGACGCTCCACACCGCCCAGATCAGCCTTCGGCTCGACTCCCGAGGTGACCGACCCGACCCTGACACGTGTGACGATCTACCGGCGAGGACCAGGACAGCAGGAGGAGAGGCCAGGTGACCCCTGACGAGGCCCGCGAGCTCCTCGGTGTCAGTGCAGCCGCGAGTCATGCTGAAGTGCGCGCGGCCTACCGTAGGCTCGCGAAGGAGTTGCGCCCAGACCTCGGGCGCAACGCCGCACTGTTCCGACTCGTAGTCGAAGCCCACTCGATCCTAACGACTGAACGAGACGCCACCTCGGACCGCGACGTGCGACCGTCGCCCACACGGCCGCCACGGCCGAGCACGTCCCAAGCTCCTCCCCCGCCGCCGCAAACCGGACCCTGTCGCGGAAGGCGAGATCCGAGCGGAGATTCGAGACGAGCCGCGGAGGCGCCCCTCATTCGTCCTTCCGCGTATCTCACGCGAACGTGGGAAGCACTGGTCAGATGCGCGCAGGCTCTACCCCTCCCCCGCACGCTTTACGGCGTCGCCGTGACGCTCGTCGGCTGGCTGATGACGTGCGCATTCGTCTCAGCCCTTGTGCGCGAGAGCGTCCCCAGTGCCGCAGTCGCTCCAGTCCGCGGAGTCGCCCTCGCCATCGTCATCGGCCTCCCCCTGACGCTGCTGGCCGTTCGCGTGCTCGCGGCAGCACGGACGAGACGGCAGCGCCGGGAGAGGCGCCCCGGAGTGTCGGAGTAACCGCGGTTACCCCGACATCCGGAGCTCTGCGCCTGATGCCCCTGAAGGCCTCGCCCTCCCTCAGGGGGTAACCGCGGTTACCCCCTGAGAACCGACCGCGGACGGACGGAGATGTGGGCGGGAACCGGTTCGGCGCGCGGTCGCCGTGAAGCGTGGCGGCAAGCCCCGTGACCACGGGGGAGGGGTAACCGCGGTTACCCCGACGAAGACCCGCGCGCCGCGAACGTCCGGGGGTGGAGCACCCATAGACTGCCCACGACCCCGAAGTACCGGCGCTCGCCGGGAAGTACACGGAGGTAGTGGCTGATGCCTACCCGAATCCATGTCGTCGCCAACCAGAAGGGCGGAGCGGGCAAGACGACGCTGGCGATGAACCTCGCCGCGGTCGCCTACGACGTCCTCGCTCGTCCGGAGCCGATACTGAGGCAGGCCGCTGAAGCGGTCGGAGATCCGGACAGTCCGGTCCTTGTCGCCTCGACCGACCCGCAGGCCTCGTCCCCGTGGTGGTCTGACCGTGTCCAGCGAAACGGAGGGCTTCCGTTCGACTTCACCGAGGTCGACCAGCCGGAGCAGCTGCAAGCGCTGCGCGGGCTGAGCTACGAGCACGTGTTCGTCGATACACCGGGCAGCTTGGAGAACGAGCACATCCTGGCGGCCGCGCTGGCGGTGTGTGACGACGTCATCGTGCCGATGCCGCCGGAGCCGCTGGCTTTCATCCCTACGGACACCACGATCAAGCAGGTGATCGAGCCGCGCGGGCTGCCATACCGGGTGGTGGTGAACAATTGGGACCCACGCGACGGGCGGATCGACCTCGATCAAACGGTCGAGTTCATCCAGGCCCGAGGCTGGCCTATGTGTTCCACGGTGGTGCGTCGCTACAAGGTGCACACTCGTGCGGCGGCTGAAGGGCGTGTGGTCACGCAGTACCCGAAGAACCGGGTCTCGATGGAGGCGCGGGAGGACTTCTTCCGGCTGGCCCTCGAGTTGGGTTACGGGGGAAGCATGCCCGTCCCGTCGGCTTACGCCTCGCTCGACTCGACCGAGGCGATCTGATGGCGGGGAAGAGGGTCAGTCTCGCCGACCTCGCCACCGCGGACACGCAACAGTTCTCGCGCGTTCCCGCTGGGCTGGCGGTGACGCCTCCGCCGTCCGAGCGTGTGGCCTCGCTCGGTGATGTCGCACCCAACCCGGTGAACGCTCGGGTCTCGCATCTGCGCGATCCCGCCTCGGTTGGAAGTCTCGCCGACTCCATCGCCCGTAACGGGCAGCTCGAGCCGTGCACCGTCGTCACCAGCAAGGCCTTCACCGCGATCTTCCCCGAGCACTCGGAAGCCATCGGGACCTGCCGTTTCGTGCAGGTCTCGGGCGCGCGCCGCCGCGCCGCCCTGAAGCTGCTGGGACGCGACTCGATCAACGTCCATGTATTGGATGCGGTCGCGTCAAGCCGCGCGAGCTTCGTCTCGGCTGGGGCGGCGGAGAACATCGACCGCGAGAATTACGACGCGATCGAGGAAGCTCACGCCGTGGCCATGCTGGTCAAGGAGGCCGGGTCGCGCCAAGCAGCGGCGGAACAGCTGGACCGGACCACGACGTGGATCACCCAACGGACCAATCTGTTGAAGCTCTGCGACGAGCTGCAGACTGCGGTTCGTGACGCCCGCATCCCGCTGCGGATGGTCCGTCAGCTTCACAACGTGGATACTCCCGCGCAGCTCGCAGCGCTGTCCCGATGGCAGGCGACCGCCGCACGTCGTGACCAGGCCGATCAGGCCCTGCTGGACGGAGATGGGGAGAAGAGGGCGTCTACGGTGCCTCGACGGTCGCGAACCGCCGCCGCGGTGGCCAAGCTCGGAGGCACACCGGAGAAGATCGCTGCCGCGCTGCGCTCTGAGCTCTCCGCGGACGACCGCCGTGAGTTGGCGACGGCGCTTCTGCGCGACGACGAGGCCGGGAGTCCCACGTAGCGGAGTTGGTCCCGGCCCACCATCTGCGCGCCGGGACCAACCGCGGTGAATCAGGCGTGAGACGGCTTATCCTGTCGACGAGTCCGGAGAGCGGCCAGGTGCCTCTCGACAGCAGCACGAGCCGCCTGGCGGATCTGGTCGCTCCCTGAGACCGACGTTGAGGGAGTGGGGGAGGGGCTTTGGTGATCGATGCGAGCGGCGAGATAGTCGCCGCGGCGGCCAGCGACGGCTGCGGGCAAGTCTCGAACCCGCCCCTGCCATGGGCGCAGCCGGTACCCGATGACACGGAGCGGATCACTCGCGCCACGGAGTGCGTCCCCTCGTGAGATGTCGGGACGGTCTGGGTGGTGGTCGATCGCGTACAACAGCCCGATCACCGAGAATCCCTCGTCCCACCACTGCTTGAGCAGCGCCCGGGCACGCCACGAAGGGACCTGGGATCCCCCCCGGCGGTCTAGGCCTGTCCTTTGTAGTAGCAGCAGCGAAGCTGCTGTCCGTTGTTTTGGTGACTCGGGGATACGGAACGCAGGCCAGGGGGGTGCGGTTGGTCTTTCTAGCCGTCTGCCGCCGCGCAAGGGGTTACTACTCACGTAAGACATGGGGAGGTCGCCAGTTTCATCCACAGGCGACAGGACAGGGTCCGAGGCGTTGCCTAAGGGCTGGGGGAGAGGGCGATCGCTCACGAAGGCGTAGCTGGGTGCACGGTTGGTCTGGCTGCCCAGGAACTCCTTGGAAGCTCCAGGCTCGACCACGACCAAGAGGCCCACGTCCCGGGCCCAGGCGAGCACCCTGCTGACGGTTCGCGATGCTCGTGCTCCGGCAGCTCCCAGGTGTTCCGCGGTCAGGCCGGTGACCAGGCCGCTGTCCCAGTCCATGTGGAGGACCAGCCTGCGCAGGATCTGACTCCAGCTGCGTCGTTTGTCGCTGCGCCAGTCCTCGGCGTCGACGAGCTCGGCGACCCGGGCGAGTGCGGAGGGCTGGGACGTGACGACGTGCCAGCCGGACTCGATGAAGTTGCGCCACCCGGGGTGCGGTGTGAAGCCACCCTTGTCGACCCTGGCACGCGCGCGGACACGGCCGCGGGCTCGGGCGCGCGACGCTGCGCGAGCTGACGCTTGAGGGCGGGTGCCCGGCCGGGTCGTAGACGGCTGAGAGGATGGGTGTGCCCGGGCCGCACGTCCACGTGGAACGCGTGACCCGAACGGCCGATCCGGCTGGACTCGCCCGAACGTGCACGGGTCGACCTCAGCGGTCGGAGAGGTGCGATGCAGAAGGCAGCGGTCATCATCACCAGCGGAAACGAGGGTGAAAGCGCCCTGCTCATGGCAGGGCAAGCACCATCCCGTGGCTTCGTGGGATTGAACAGCATCGTGTCGGGCTCGCGCACGATGCTGCCCAAGAGGTATCTTGGACACGCGAAAGCGCCCCTTTGCTGGCAAGCGGGGGTTTGGCCCGGCCTCGGCCGGGTGTCGCGTCGAACGGGAGTCGCGTCCCGGTCGGCGGTTAGCTAGACGAGGCGACCTCTTGGCAGGAGGTCGCCTCGTTCTGCGTTAGGAGGCCTTCGTCAGCGGCAGCTCCTCCTGAACAGGAGGAGGCAACGGGGTCGGCAGCGCCTCAGGGTGGCTGAAAGCGATCTGCACGAGGTAGGCGAGTGTGTCCGAATAGGTCCACTCGAGCGAGTCCGCCAGGTCCCGCACCCGCTTCCCATCCGTGAGCGAAAGTCGGGTCACCATGAGGTCGCGGGGGCCCTTGGAGGGCCTGCCGCCTCGTGCTTCCCGTTTAGCCATGCGCGCGATCATCGCCCAGTTTCTGATACAGGTCACGCGACACGCCGGTCCGCGCAAGCAGTTTCTGATACGAACCAACCCGAGTGGGTGATCCCGAACCGCTCCCGCGACGGGCGTAGGCGTTGCACACCAGGGGGAGTCGCGCGTCCGCTACTCGAAGATGCGGCCCTCGTGCTCACGGGCAAGGAGTTCGACGAGCTCCGTCGCCTGAGACTCTTTAACCGTTGCAGCCCAATAGATCTCATGGCGATGACGGTAGGCGCGTACACGATCAACCTCGCCTTCGCGGACCTCGGCGGCCTCGAGCTCGATGACCACGATGGACTCGTCATCGACGCCGTCGAGTCTCTCGAAGAGATCGAAGCTGACGCCGAAGCGGCTGGGCATGTCGGTGTCGAGGGGGATCACGCCCAGCTCGACAGTGGGCAGCCGGGATAGGTCCGCCAGCCGCCGTAGCTGCTCGGCCATGATCGCGGAGCTGCCCAATCGTTGTCGCAGAACGGCTTCCGTGACGATGACCCGGAGGTGCGTGTCCCGCTGATACAGCAGTCTCTGCCGCTCTATGCGAGTTCGCACTGCGTCCCCCAGCGCGTCTCTGTCGAGGCCGACGACCGTTTCCAGGAGGTAGCTGGTGTAGGCCGCGGTCTGTAGCAGACCGGGGATCAGCGCGTTCTGGAAGGTGAGCACCTGGCGGGCGCTGCGTTCGAGATCGGCGTAGTCGCGTTGATGGGCCTTCCAGCCGCGGGAGTGCAGGTCGCGCCAGGTCGACAGTTCGGAGTTCTGGCCGGCGAGCCGGCGGAGCTCGGCGGCGACGTCGCTCGGGGCCTCGGTGGCGGTGAGCCAACGCTCGATGAGCTCACTGTCGGCGCTGCGCTTACCGGCCTCCAGGCGGCTTACGGAGGTCTGCGAGATGTCGAGCGCGGCGGCCAGCTCGGCGCCGGTCAGCCCGGCTGCCTTTCGGACACCGCGTAGTCCGGCGCCGAGCTTCTCGCGGACGAGCAGGCCGCTCAATCAGGTCTCCAGTCGAGGTCGGTCAGCTTTGAATCGCAGGGATCTGCAGCCCGGGGGGTGGGCCGATGGGGGAGTCGACCCGCTGACGGGGGATGTCGTCGAGGTCGTACTGGGAGAGTGGGGTCGCCCGGTCTTGGAGCAGCCGGCGGATCTCGACGAACGGCGCGACGTCCTCGACTTGTTCCGCACCGAGGAAGGCGCCCTCGGCGTCGAAGAGCTGGACGAAGACCGTCTCGTCGTCGAACAGCCAGAAGTCCGGTACCCGATCCCACTCCGGCGCGAGCAGCGCTCGCTCGATCACCGCCACGTCTTCGCCCGCACGGACGTTGTCGGGGTAGGCGGCGAACTCGAAGCGGGTGTAGTCGGTGAGGGGATGACCGACGACGCGAACGCGCCCGATCCGGGCCTGCCGAGCCCGGATGTCCTCCACGGTCGCGATCCACCCGTTGTTCTCGCGGGTCTTGCGCGGCAGGACCCCACCGCGCAGGAACGTGGCGAGGCGTTCCTCTTCGCCGGTCACTGCGTAGGTGTCGCGACCTTCGTAGCGCCACGCCGTGTGTCGGAACGTCCCGTACATCTGGGCCAGAGTCGTCATGCGCGCGCCAGCTCGATCTCGATCAGGCCTTCGTTCCGCGGCAGGGAGATGCCCGGTAGCTCGGTTTCACGCCCGTCGACCAGGACCCACCCGGGGCCGTCGGGTGTGGCCGGGCCAGCCCAGGTGTCGTCGCCTTCGGCGCGGGCGTGTCGCTGCAGCACGTCGACGGACACGCGGAGGCGTCCAGCGATAGCCGTGCGATAGCCCTGCACCACCACGGTGCCCTCCTTCCGGATGTAGGTCGTCGGGCAGTTCCCGCCCTCGCAGTCGACCGTCTCCGCAACCACTCGGAACTCCATGCTGCCTCCCGAACTTGCCGAATATTCCCAGATCCCGGCATCCACGCTACCGCCGGGGGTCGGCGTGTCGGAAGGCTCTACAAGGCTCCGACGTTCCGATCTACTGCCAACGTCGGTCCTGGGAGCTGCGGGTAACGCTACCACGGCTTGCAAATTCCGGAATATTCCGCCAGTCTGACGGAGCTCGATCTTGAATTCGGGTGCTCCGGCAGGTGTCTCACCACCTGCCGGAGCGGTGGATCGCGACACCCAACCGTCATGACCAGGAGGAACGATCCGTGTCCATGTTCTCGCGCCCTCGGCGGGCGCCGTTCACCGAGTGCGGCTGGACGCCGGCGGTGGCCAGTGGATGTCTACTGGCCGTCGGCGCCACGTTGTGCCAGCTCTTCCCCACAGTGGCTGCAGTCGTGGCAATCGGCGCGATAGCTCTCATCGCCGCCGGGCTGGCAGCCCGGTTGATTGCACGCGAGCTGCGGGTCCGTGGACGGCTCGCCGCGGCCAACAGTCAACTCGCGGCTGAAGACGCCACCGCGCCCCAACGCGAGCCGAGCTCGGCGAGCGTGGCGGAGGCTGCGTGATGGCCGGTCGTACGCCGCGCATCCTGACCACGGCCGTCGCCGACGCCGAGGCTCGTGTCTCGCACGAGATCGCGGAGGAGGATCTGCTCGCAGGCACGTCACTGGGCCGGTACCGCGCACTGTGCGGGGAGACGATCTTTCCCGCCGCGCTCGGGGAGTCCGCCCGAGCGATCTGCGCAGGCTGCGCCGCCGCTCGCCTGCAGCCCGAGCTCCCGCAGATACAGGACTGCTCGCGTGCTGCTCGCCGTGGAATCGCCGGCGTCCTGCGCGAATGCGTCGGGGTCGCCCGCTGTGCCCTGCAGACCTCCGTGACCACGGCATGAACGCCGGCCGCATTCCACCGAGGAGAGCAGCCATGTCTCAGATGCCCACCGGTCCGCTTCAGGCTTGGCTCGGCGACCGGACATCTCCGGCCCGGTCCTTCGACGACTCTGCGGCCGATCGTCCGACACTCGCCCCGGTCGACACCACCCTCGAGCTCAATGACGGCGCGGCGGCGCCGACGACCGCTCCGCCCGCGGCGCCGCTGCCGCCGCTCCAGGATGCGGAGCGGGAGAAGCTCGACAAGCTGGAGCGCCGCCTGACGCTGCTGCGTGGGAAGGCAGCGCTCCAGCGGGACCCTGCCTGGCTCCATGTGCTCTCGCCGGTGGAAGCTGGACAGGAGCGCTGGGCGGCGCTCCGGATCCGTGGGATGCAGCGCCGCCAGCAGGTCGCGGCAGCCACTGCGGCGGTGCGGTTCTCCGCTCGCGAGCGCCGTGGTGATCAGGAGATCGCGCGGCTCGACCTGGCCGACCGGTTGTGGCAGCGCCGGGCGCTCGCCCGCCGCGCTCGGCTCCTCGACCCGGTATCGAAGCTGGCCTCCCAACAGCGCACAGCCCGCCAGATCGGTGCCGCGCTGTTCCTCGCCACGATCGCCAGCCTGGTCTGGACCTCCGTCGGTGTGCACGACGCCCTGGTCGGGCCCGACGGTTCGCCGCTGGCCTACCTGGTCGAGGGCTTGTTCGCCGTGCCGCTGCTGGTGCTGATGGGGCTCCGTGCCCGTGCTGCGCTGTGGGGCCGCTCCTTCCCGGCGGCAACCGCGCGCCGCAGGATCGCGTGGCTCGAGGGGGTGCTGCTGTTCTCCTCCATCGCGATCAACACCACTCCGGTCCTACCTGTCGTGGGGGAGTGGCGGTCGGTGACCACCCTGCTGGCGCATGCGGGTCCGCCTGTGCTCGTACTGGTGCTGGTGTGGCTACAGGCCACGACCAGCGCCTACTTCGCGCAGCTGCTCGCCGACGCCCACGTCGACGTCCTCGACAACGGAGGTACCCGGCTGTCCTCGGACGCCTTCAACGTGATGACGCTGGTCAAGAAGATCCAGGCCGCGCGCTCCGCCGGGGAGCTGCCGGACTGGGAGAGCACCGGGCTGCCCAGCGTCTCGGCCATCGCCCGTTACTTCACCTGCGAGAAGCGCCGTGCGCAGGAGGCGCATGACGCGCTGGAGCTGCTGAACCTGCACACCCGGTCTGAGCACGCCGTCTCCAGCGGTGAGGCTGCTCCGATGCTCGGGAAGGCCGGCTGATGGATCGTGTGAAGACTCCACCCGCCACAGCCGTGCCCTCCGGATCCCGGCGGTGGACCCGCCGGGACGGCGTGGCCGCCGCACTACTGGCGACTGCGGCGTGGGCGTTCATCCAGCCCTGGACCGTCATGGTGGTCCTTTTGCTGCTGGTGATCGCCCTGACCGGTATCTGGGGTCTGCGCCGCCACCCGACTCTGCGGCTTCGACGCCGGATCGGTGTCGACGGTTTCCTCGACCTGCACCAGTACCGGACCGCCGCCGGACGCCGCGGAGCCCGCGGGGGCACCAGCGTGGGGCGGCTGGTGTCCGGGACGGCCCTGCTGTTCGGGCGCCGGGTCTATACCCCGCATCGCCGGGGAGTGTTGGTCGTCGGCCCGCAGGGAGCGGGGAAGAGCTCGCTTCTCGTCGACCCGATCCGCCACTTCCCTGGACCCGCGTACGTCACCAGCACGAAGACCGAGCTCGCCGATCTCACCGCCGCCACCCGCGCGCTCGCCGGCCCGGTGCACGTGTTCAATCCGACCGGGCTCGGCGGGGTGGCCTCGACCCTGCGTTGGGACCCGGTCGCCGGGTGCCGGGATCCGGCCGTCGCCGACGCCCGGGCGCGGGCGCTCGTGCGTGGGGGCGGGGGCGCCACCGGCACCCAGAACGCCGACTTCTGGGCGGCCAAGGCCTCGGAGATCCTGCGCTGCTACCTGCTCACCGCGGCTCTGACCGGGCAGACGATGAGCGCCGTCATGTCCTGGGCCCTGCATCCCGACGACACCACCCCCGCGAGCACGCTGGCGCAGTGGGGGCCGCACGTGCCCGCGGGTTGGCTGGGCACGCTGCAGCAGAACCTCTCCGCCGCCCCCAACACCCGCTCCGGCTACTTCGCCGCCCTCGGCCCGGCCGTGGCGTTCATGGACAACCCGACCGTCGCCGCCTGCTGTCGCCCCGGCCCTGACGAGAGCTTCGACATCGCCGGGTTCCTCCGCGACAACGGCACCGTCTACGTCGTCGCCGGCGACTCCGACCAGCGGCTCGCGCCGCTCTTGACCGCCTTCACCGAGGCCGTGTTCGCCACGGCCAAGCAGGTCGCCGCCGCTCGCCCCGGCGGGCACCTCGACCCCCCGCTGGGGCTGTTCCTCGACGAGATCGCCAACATCACCCCCGTGCCGCTCGACAACTGGGCCGCGGACTCGCGCGGCTGGGGGATCGAGGTCTGGGCCGTGGTCCAGGACCTCGCCCAGCTGGAGACCCGGTGGGGAGCCAGCCGCGCGAAGACCATCTTCGCGAACCTGCCCACCAAGATCGTCCTGCCCGGCGTGGTATCGCGGACAGACCTCGAGCATCTCGCGTTCCTCGCCGGCACCCGCACCATCACCCAGACCAGCCGGGGTCGCAGCGACTCCGGCGACGGCCGCACCAGCCGCTCGTCGAACACCAGCACCGCGCTGGAACCGGTGATCAACGGCCCGACCATCCACGCGCTGCCCCGTTGGCACGCCTACGTCCTCGGCCTCGGTCCTAAGCCGGCGATCATCCGCTTCCGCCCCGGCTGGCGCGGCGGCCGCCAGACCCCGCTCGACCAGGTTCTCGCCCACGCCGGCCTGGGCTCCATACAGACGACGCCGGGCCCGGCACTCACCTCGGTGCCGGAAGCGGTGGAGGATGCTGCCTGATGAACGACTCCACCCCGCCCGGGCACGACTCGCAGCGCGACGGCTCCGAACCGGAGCCCGACACCGCAGCCGGTGGCCGTTCCGCCCCCGACGGTGGCCCGCTCAACCCGACCCCGAGTGCGGCCGCGGCCGCGGCGCTGCTCGAGGTCCGGCGGATGCGGGACCGGCTGACCGACCTCAGCGGAACACTCGACCGTCTGCGAGACCTGCCTGGGCGCGTGGCGGAGTACACCGAGCATCACCAGCAGCTCGCCGCGGCCGTCTCCGAGGACCTCGCCCCCGGCCTCGCCGCCCTGCGCCAGTTCACCGAGGCCGAGTTCGACCGCCAGCAGGCGCAGCTCGAAGAGGTCCTCGCCGAGCTGCGCCGCGAACGCAATTCGCCCGTCGACTGGCCCGCACTCACCGCCGAGCAGGCAGAGCAGCAGTGGCCGGTCCTGGGCCGCTGGATCGCCGAGGTCCTCGTGCCCTGGTACGAGATCACCCGCGACGAGCTCCCCGACTGCTGGCCGCTGCACCGCCCCGCCCTCGTCGAGCTGTCCTGGCTACGCAGCGCCCACGTCCAGGCGTACCTGCGTTCCTCCCCGCCCAGCGTGGCAGGGGAGTGGCACCAACGCTGGCGTCCCGGGGTCGTCGAGCGCCTGCGCACCGTCATCGACCGCAACCTCTGCGGCCCCGGGTTCCACCTCGTCGCCGAGGCCGACCGACAGGTCCCGCGCCTCCCGCCGAGTCCCGGCGGCCGGGTGCCGATGTCGCCCGGCCGTCAGCTAGCGATGGCCCAGCACTGGCAGGCCAACTACGACCACGCGTTCCAGCAGGACCTCGCATGGCGTCATCAGCGCGAAGACGGCTGACACAGAGCCGGATGCCTGCCTGGGAGTTCGGGGCGTAGCTCTCCCCACCCCACGGAGTGCACCCGTGTGGCCGGCGGTGATCCCCGGTGACCGACTCGGCTCGCGGGAAGGTCGACGACGTCGCCCACCTACCGGGGTCGCCCGCTGCTGGTTGCGTCGCCAACCGAGCACGGACCGAGTCATCCGGACGGGCGCTGTGACGCGCCGACCGGGCGCCCGACCACCTGCCGGCCGAGCCTCTCGTCACGGGGAGCCCGGTCGGGGTGTCCGAATCCGATCTGAAGCAGCCAGTGCTCGTAGCGCTCGAGCAGGATGCAGCCGATCAGGATGGCGCCGGGTACCACGAAGGCTATCCACATGAGACGGCTGTACCCGGTGGAGAACGGCAGTGTGCTAGCCGGTGTGGAACGCCAGCCGATCGTGTCGCAGTGGGACCTGCCGTGGCAGAGCGGGGTGGTCGACGGCGGCAGAGGGCCCTCTCCGCCGTGTTGGGCGAGTTCCCCTTCGATGCGCAGCTCCGTGGTCGGGAACGTCCGGCCCCAACCCGCGGCCACGCCGTGGACCAAAGGCTCGCCGCTCCGTCGCAGAGCGCGAGGTGCGTGTTCTTCGCCTGTCGCTCTTGCTGGTCGCCGTAGGGTTCGGCCCATGCCAGACCGACCCGAGCTGCTGCAGCAGCACTGCGTACGCTGCGGCGCACGCTGGGCGGGCATGGACCGTGCCCACTGCCGGACGTGCTGTCACACCTTCGATGACACGGACCTGTTTGACGCGCACCGCCGCGCGGGGACCTGCCTCGCCGGGAGCGACCTCGACCTCGTGCAGACGAAGAACGGCATCTGGGTCCGGCTACTCGAGTCCGCCTGAGGACCGAACCCGATGGCGAGCCGACACCGCCACCGCGGTAGCCGGCGAGTGCGACCCCCGGTCGGCCCCGACAGGCCGCGGCGATGGACAGGCGCCGGCGATAGGCGGGCGCGCCGCGGGGAACCGGCCCGGGTCAGCCCGCTCGTCGAGCGCCTGCCCGAGGGCTGGGCGACCCCGCGTCGGAAAGGCGGGCGGCACGCTGTCCGGCGGCGAGCACCAGCGGGTGGGCGCTTCGCCGACTTCTGGCAGCGTCAGGCCGCCGCTGGCGGCTGGCGGCTGGCGGCTGGCGGCTGGCGGCTGGCGGCTGGCGGCTCAGAATCCCTCCCGTGGAGGCCGTGTGGCCCGTCCAGCCCTGCAGCCGGTCGCATCCGACCGTTGCGTGCGTGATCCCTAGACCAGCGGGTTGCGATAATCTGCAGTGCCCGCTATAAATATGTGCGTCACCTCTGGTAAGCAGCACCACGAGAGGAGAGATCACGATGCTGCTGAACTACGAGCCCTTCACCGACGCCGCCCGACTCTTGGACAGGGTGGCGACACAGGTCGGTGTGCCAGGTGGCATGCCGATGGACATCCAGCGGCTCGACGACCACTTCGTGGCGGCGTTCGATCTGCCCGGCGTCGACCCCGGATCCATCGACGTCACCGTCGAGAGCAACGCGCTGACCGTGCGCGCCGAGCGCAGCACCCCGCACGAGGGCGGGGAATGGCTGACCCGAGAGCGTCCCCGCGGCTCGTTCGGCCGCCGCCTCATGCTCGGCCGCGACCTCGACACCGAGCGCCTCACCGCGACCTACCGCGACGGGGTCCTCACGATCACCATCCCGGTCACCGCACGGGCCAAGCCACGACGAGTCGAGATCAGCCACCCCCACACCGGCCGCACCACCCTCGCCGCGGACCCGGCGCAGGACGGGATCGAGCAGCCCGAGCTGACCTCGAGCACCTGAGCCATGCTCACGCCCGGCCGACCGGCCCGCACGCAGCGCCGAAAGGTCGAGGACCAGCAGGGGACCACCAGCACCACGGGAGGACTATGACGAGACCGGAGACCGAGAACCCTTGACCGACAACCTGCGCAGGCTGGACGACGAGGACTACCCGGCCATCTCGATGGGACAGGCCGCCGAGCTCCTCGCCGTCCAGCCTGCCTTCCTGCGTAGCCTCGACACCGCCGGGGCCCTCCACCCCCACCGCACCGACGGCGGACACCGCCGCTACTCCCGACGTCAGCTACGTACGGCGGCACGACTGCGCGAGCTCCTCGACACCGGCCACCCCCTGATCTCCGCCCAGACCATCCTCGACCTCGAGGACCGCCTCGACGACACCACTGCGGCACGGCAGCGCGCTGACGATGCCCGAGACCACGCCACCACCGAGCTCGACACCACCCGCGCCACCCTCCACACCCGCACCGAGGAGCTCGCCGCCGCGCACCACCAGATCGATGCACTCAACAGCCGCATCCGCGAGCCGCGCTGAAGCCACACCGAGCCTGCGCGACGACCAGAATGAGTCCGGCGCGGACCGGGCATAGGGTCTGTCTCGTGATCGGTGTTTCCGGCGTCGTGTTCAGTAGGTCTCGGCTCCCGGCCAGCGGTCACCGAACGTGATGGCGAAGGCGTTGATCACAGGCTTCCAGCGCATCGTCCATCGGGCACGGCCTGTCCCGGTCGGGTCCAGGCTGCGGGTCACAAGATACAGGCACTTCATCGCGGCCTGCTCTGTCGGAAAGTGGCCTCGTGCTCGGACGGCCCGCCGGTAGCGGGCGTTGAGCGATTCGATCGCGTTCGTCGAGCAGATCACCTTCCGGATCTCGACGTCGTAGTCCAGGAACGGAATGAACTCCTCCCAGGCGTTGCGCCAGAGCCGGATCATCGCCCCGTACTTCCGACCCCATTTCTTCTCGAGTTCATCCAGGGCGACGAGCGCGGCGTTCGGGCCGGGTGCCGCATAGATCAGTTTGATGTCCCGTTTGACCGCATCCCAGTCCTGGCGGCCGACCAGACGGAAAGTGTTCCGGACCAGGTGCACGACACATGTCTGGACGATGGTCTGCGGCCACACGTTCGCCACGACCTCCGGGAGGCCTTTGAGGCCGTCGCAGACCAGGAACAGCACGTCGCGCACACCGCGGTTCTTCAGGTCCACGAGCACACTCATCCAGAACTTCGCGCCCTCGCCGCCCACGCCCATCCACAGACCCAGCACGTCTTTGCAGCCGTCCACGGTGACCCCGATGGCGGCGTAGACCGGCCGGTTGGCGACCTGCCCGTCCCGGACCTTCACGTGGATGGCGTCGATGAACACTGCCGCGTACACCGCGTCGAGCGGGCGGCCGGCCCAGTCGTTCATCTCGGCGACGACTTTGTCGGTGATCCGTGAGATCGTCTCTTTCGACACCGACGCCCCGTAGATGTCGGCGAAATGCGCGGAGATCTCCCCGGTGGTCATCCCCTTCGCGTACAGCGAGAGCACGATCTCATCCACATCAGTGAGGCGCCGTTGGCGCTTCTTCACGATCTGGGGCTCGAAGGTGCTCTCCCGATCCCGCGGCACGTCGATCTCGACTTCGCCGGCCGCGTCCGAGAGCACCGTCTTCGACCGTGACCCGTTCCGCACGTTCGTGGAATCCCGTTCCGGGACCGCTTGATTCTTGGCGTGCCCGAGGTGCTCGGTCATCTCCTCGTTCAACGCGGTTTCCAGCACATTCTTCGTGAACAGCTTCAGCAAGCCATCCGGGCCGGTCAACGCCAGCCCGCGGGCCTTCGCCTCGGCCACCATCGCCGCCGCAGCGGCCTGCTCCGGGGAGAGCTCCCTCGGCGGCTTGGACTCAACCTTGCGTGGACTCACAAGATCCGATGTCATCACTCACAGTGCCCATCCCGCCGGAACCCAGCCCGGCGTGTCGGGCCGAAAACACCGATCTTGAAACAGTCCCCGGGCATACAGAGAGCTATCGGCGTCCGACGGACCGGCGTCCGGAACCTCGCCGCCCTCGGAGGTCTGGGAGGTGTGGCAGGTCGATCAGTAGAAGTCCTGCCCAGCCCCTGTGCGGGGGCTCTGCTGGGCGCTCAGGGATCGTGCTCGATTCCGAGTTCCCGGCTGGGTCCTTCGATCTGTAGGGCGCGCTCGTGTTGGGCTGCTACTTCGAGTGTCGCGGTGGTGCGTTGTAGTTCGGGGTGGTCCAGGGTCGGGCCGAGGTAACGCCACGATCCCAGGTCTGGGGCGGCGACTTGCTGTGTGAGCCGTTCGGCGAGGGTCGCCATCTCCACTGGCCCGATCCCACCGGGCACGGGGGTGATCGCGCGGGGGAGGTGGGTGGCGCTGGGGTGCACGTCACCGATCACCCCGGAAGGGTGGGGGACGAATCCAGAGTCGATGACGAGTAAGTGCTCGCGGTGCAGGTGTTCTGCGGTGAGCAGGCCGCCGCGGCCGGTAGTGGAGATGACGACGTCGACGTCGCGTGCCTGACGCAGGTCGTCGCCTTGGTCGAGTTCGAGGGGGTGGTGGCCGGCCCGGCGCAGGAGGGTGGCCACTCCGGAGCCGACGAAGCCTCGGCTTCCGATGACGGCGCTCGTGGCTCCGTGTTCGAGGTAGGGAGCGGCGATGCGGGTGATGCCGTCCGCGGTCGCGCACGCCAGACGTGGGGAGTTGCTGCTCAGGGCGTCGATGTCCTTGTCGGGGGCGATGTGGTCCAGCAGCGGGACGAGGTGCCGCGGGGGCGGGGTCTGGACGATGACCGCCGCGATCTCCGGCGTCTCGTTGGCCTCGGTCAGCTGCTCGTCGAGTTCGGCCCACTCGGTGTCAGGGCCGAGGATCCGGATGTCCGCGCTCACGCCGAGCTGCTCGAAGGTGCGTTGTTTCTGCTCGGCGGAGACCTGGGAGGCGGCCATGCGGAGGGCCCAGTCGTCGGGGGCGCCGGATGCGGAGTCGAAGCGAAGGACGAGCGCGCGAGTGTGCTGGTCGGTGACGATCTGGCGGTAGGGCTGGTATGCCTGGACGACCTCGCGCAGAATAGCGCGGCCGGGTACGCGGTACTGCTCTGTGCTCATCCAGCCGCTCGTCCTTGAGGTGCTCAGCGAGCCGGAGGCCGCGGACCGGGCATCGGGGCGCTGTCCCAGGTCCACTGGCTCAGCAGGGCGTCCACGGGTTCGAGCTGGAGCAGGGCGCTGTACTCGGTGAGCTGGTGGGTGCTGAGCAGGTGGTGGTCGGTGGGCGTGGGGTCGAGGTAGTGCTCGCCGTCCCAGCGCAGGTCGATTTTCGTCAGTGTCTCGGGACCGGAGGGGTCGTAGCTGGAGAACTCGCCGTGGTGGGCGTACCAGACCACCGCCTGTGGGGGCACCGCGGCGGGGATCAGCTGTCGCAGCGCGGTGTTGGCCAGGGCGGCGAAGTCCGAGCCGATCTCGTGGCCCCGCGGGTTGTCGCGCAGCTCGCTGGCCACCACCGCTGTCGCCAGACCGGTGTCGGTGCGGATGGTGCGCAGCCGGACGAGGGTGCGGGCTCGGCCGCCGCGGCGGTGAGACCAGCTCAGCAGGGCGGTCGCAGCGGCGACGATCGGCGCGTGTGCGCTCGTCATCGGTGGCCTCCCGTCCTGGTCCCGGTACCGGTACCGGTACCGGCCCGAGTGTCGATCACTGCGGCTTCTGCGGGTGGACAGTAGCGGGCCAGGAACTCCAGCAGGGCCGTGTCGGCGTGCGGGCGGGCGATCAGCTGCAGCCCGACCGGTGTGCCGTCGCGGGTGAACCCGGCGGGGATGGAGGCGGCGGGGTGCCCGGTCAGGTTGAACGCCCAGGTCAGCGCGACGCTCAGATGCTCTCCCGGGCCGCCGTGGCCGTGCGGGCGCCCGGGCGTGGTGGGAGTGAGCAGCAAGTCGACGTCGGTGAACAGGTCGTCGAGCTTGGCCCGGTTCCGCGCGGTGTGCGCGTCACCCGCAGCGAGCTCCGCCGCCGAGGCGCCGGGGTCGCGGGCGGTGGTCCACGCGCGCTGTGGGTCGCTCAGCCACGGCCCTGCCGTCCCGTGCAGTAGGACGGGAAGGGCTCGGGCTCTGGCGTGCGCGATCGCGACGACCTCGTCGTCAAGCCAGGGCTCGGCGTAGCCGAGGTCGACCGACCACGCGGCGGTCCTGATCGGGTCCGCGGCCGGGAGCGGGTCGAGCGCCGCGGCGGCCCAGGCGCGCAGGAGGGCGGGGTCGCGGGACAGGGCACCCGGCACCGCCGGGGCTCGGCCGGGTCCTGAGGTGGGCTTGTATCCGTAGATGCCGCACCAGGCCGCGGGGATGCGCAACGAGCCGGCCCCGTCGCTGCCGGTGGCCAGGTCGACGATCCCCGCCGCCACGGCGGCAGCGGATCCTGCGGAGGAACCGCCGGGAGACAGGTCGGGCCGCCACGGGTTCCGAGTCGGGCCGCGGTCGGTGTACCCCCAGGTCTGATACCCCGCCCCGCGCGGCACGGAGGTGCCTCCGATCGGTACAGCACCGGCTCGCTGCAGACGGCGGGCCAGTGGGTTGCTCAGACCGCGGGCACCCTTCACTGCGATCGGCATCCCCGCCAGGCTGCCGTGCACATCCGCCCCGTACGCGACGTCGCGCGGAGCGATGTCGGTGACGAAAGCGCGTAGCCACGGGTCGATGCGGTGGGCGTACTCGAGCGCCTCGGCGACGTCGGCCGAAACCAACTGCGGGCTGGTCGTGGTAACGGCGACAGGCTCCGATCCGGCGAGAAACGGCAGGTCAACAGTGTAGCCGACGGCGAGGTCGGCCCATCGCTGTCGGCTTCAATGCGTCCTGGTTGCGCGAGATCGGTGGTGGGTCGTCGTACCCTTCTGGGCAGGGGGACGGGAGGTGGCGGTCGTGACGGTGTCGGAGGGCTTGGTCGATGAGCGGTTCATGCCGCTGTTCGACCCGACGACGATGTCCCCGCCAGCTGGGGCGATCGAGGTGTACTTCGAGACCCCGGTGTCGCTGGGCATGTTGCTGCACTTCGCCGAGGAGCGCGGCCGCGACGAGCTCGTGGAAGCGGCCGTCCGTGCGCACACCGAGGCGACCCGCGCCATGCTCCAGTCCTTCGCGCTCGACATCCACCTGAAGGTGGGTGAGCACATTGAGATCCCGGGCAAGCCGTCGATGGGCCGCTACCTGCCCGGCCGAGTCCCGCTGACGGTGGTCTCGCACACCCACGTCCCCGGCCAGACCGATGTGGCGCGCATGCACGACCACGTGTTCATCGGCCGACGTGGCATCGCCGACGTCGACGGTGACTGGTGGCCGGTCGATCTCGACAGCCTCCGCAAGAACATCCTCGTCCAGTCCGTCGCCCACGTCGCGGCCTTGAGGTTCTACCTTCGCGACGTGTGGGGGATGGAGTGGTCCGCACCAGAGGATCGGACAGAGCTGGGATTCCAGGAGCTCGTCGGCCCGAACTTCGCGCCGAGCGTGTCCGACTTCCCGCGCAGGATCTGCTCGTACGGATACGGTGCAGGCTCGCCGGACCGGTGGAACGTCGTCGACCTCGTTCTGCCACAGGCCTTTCCGCGACGGCACACCGAAGATCGCCTGTACTGAGCCGTCGTCACAGGCGGTCTGGGCGGCGCCGGAGTTCACTCGACCGACGTCACGCCCCAGCTAGGGTATCGAACTAATGTTCGATATGGTGTCGTGAGTGAGCGAGGACTTCCACCAGACCCGGGCCGGCGCCGAGAAGTGGCTGTTGGCGACGGGCGCTGATCAGCTGCGGCACCTGGCGTTGCAGGGCACCTACGCGGGCATGCACGGTCAGGACGTCGGGCTGTCCTTCGCATCCGCGCTGGAGGCGCTGGTCCAGGGGCGCGACCCGCGGTCGTCGTTGCTGCGCGCAGCCGAGCGGCTGGTTTACGGGCCTGACGGCCCCAACGATCCGCGAGGGAAGCGGAAGTCAGGGCTGGGAGGCGTGTAGGGGTCGCCGTAGTTCTCGCCGAAAATCGGGCGGATATAGCTGAGTAGCCTCTTGAGCTGCGGATGGTGGTTGCGCGGGAGACCGCAGTCGGCGACGGCCCGAAGTGCAAGGTAACGGCCGAGCCGGTCGGATCAGACCACCTTCGCGCGAGCGCGGGAGAGCGCTCGGTAGACCGTGGAGCGGGTGACGGAGAAGAGCTCCTCGAGCTCGCTGATGGTGTGCTCGCCGGCGGCGTGGAGTGAGACGAGGTGCGCTTCCTGCCGCGGCGAGAGCTTGGGCTGCTTGCCGCGCAGCCGGCCCTTGGCTTTGGCGACCTTCATACCCTCTCGTGTCCTCATCCTGACGAGATCGGCCTCGAACTCGGCGATCATGGCGAGTGCGTTGAACAGCAGTCGGCCGATTGGGTCGGTGGGGTCGTGCACCGAGCCGCCGATGCAGAGCTTGATCTCGCCGGCAGTGAGCTCGTCGGCGATCGCACGGGCGTCGGGCACCGAGCGGGCGAGGCGATCAAGCTTCGTGACCACGAGGGTGTCGCCGGCGCGGCATGCGGCAAGGGCTTCGCGTAGCCCGGGCCGGGCGCGGTTCGTGCCGGTGAGGCCGTGGTCGACGTAGATCCGCTCGGTCGCGACGCCGAGCGCGGTGAGGGCGTCGCGTTGAGCGGTGAGGTCCTGGGCGTCGGTGGAGCAGCGGGCGTAGCCGATCAGCAGTCCGGTCACCGGGGCAGTCTGCCGGTTATGGCCCCCTCACCGGAACTATTCACCGAACCAGGCTTACGGGACACCTCGTACTGGGCCGATGCTTCGGCGCTGGCCGGGGCGGGGGTGTCCCGGTAGGGGTTCGGCCTACGAGACGATGTCGCGCTCCTCGCGCCGCGACGCCGCATCTGCGTCGTCGACCAGATAGAAGATCGTGAGGTCTCGACCGAGCAACCGACAGCGCATGGCCGGTCGACGCCACGTGTGGCGTGGTCAGCCCGGTGTGTCGGCCAACGGTTGAACCAGTCGGTATTTGCCGCCGGTAGCGGGTTGGGGGACCTGCTCGGCGCGTCGGACGATGACCTGGGCGAGGCCGTGGGCGGCGAGCAGGTCGGTGAGTTCGCGGTGCACGTGGGCCCAGGCCTGCTGCGGGGTGGCGCCGGGTGCGGGCTGGATTCGCACCGACAGCTCGGCCGGGGAGATCTGCAGGATCTGAAACAGCGCCACGGAGGGCAGCCGGTCCAGGCGGGTCGAGAGGGTCAGCGGGGTGAGCGTCACGGTGGTGCCGTGGGTGGTGGGGAGGGTGAGCAGGTCCGCGGTGCGGCCCTGCACCCTGATCGCGGGCAGCGGGCTGCCGCAGTCGCAGGGGTCGGGGCGGGCCAGGACGCTGTCGCCGAGGTCGTAGCGCAGGATCGGCTGGACCCGGTTGGCCAGGTTGGTCACCAGCACGGTGTGGGACTGCCGGCCGGGCGGGGTGGGCCGGTGGTCGGCGTCGACGGGTTCGACGATGGCCCAGTCGGCGTTGACGTGCAGCCAACCGTGCCGGCAGCTGTAGGACAGGAACGGGCACTCGGTCGCGGCGTAGGAGTTGCCCACCGCGGCGCCGAACGCGGCGGCGATCCGCGCGATCTCCCGGTCGGGCAGGCCTTCGGCGGCCAGCGCGACCAGGGCGGGACGGATGCGCAGCCGCCCGGCCTGCTGCTCGGCGGCCAGCAGGGCCGCGGTGGTGGCGTAGGGGGCGAGCACGGCGGGCCCGAACGCGTTGAGCTGGGCCACCAGCTCCGGCAGCGGGGTGTGCACCGACAGCGCCCGGACCCGGCGCCAGCCGCGTCTGCTGCGGCGCAGCCGGGCGGCCGCGGCGGTGGAGGCGAAGTGCCCGCCGGTGGCGGTGACCATCGCCAACCGTCCCCGTCCGGCGATCAGCCGGGGCAGCGCGCTCGCGGTGAGCCAGCTGCCGAGCATGCGTGCGCTCAGCGCGGTGGCCACCGCGAGCGCCCGCTCGTCGAGCAGGAACATCCCCCGGGTTCCGGTCGTGCCCGACGTGGTCGCCACCGTGTAGCCGGCGCCGGAGCCCGCGCGGGCGCCGGGTGGGGCGCCGGGGAACGGCCGACCGATCAGGGCGGGATCGGCCACGAACGCCTGCATCCGCTCCGCGGTCACGTGCGGGTCGGCGACCCAGTCGTCGAACCGGGCCATCAACGCCGCCTTCCCGGTGACCGGTAGCAAGCGCGGGTCTTCCACCCGGTCGGGCAGGCCTTGGTAGAGCTCGCCGTAGACGCGGGCGTGAGCGCGGGCGAAGTCCACCAGCTCGGCCAGCCGGGCGCGTTGCCGGGCGGCGATCGCCGCGGGGCCGTGTCGGTAGGTGCGGCGGGCGTCGAGCAGCAGCCGCAGCACCCGGTCCTCGCCAGCAGCCACGCCCGACGTCCCACATGCCGTCACGTTGTCGTCTCCGCACCGGTCGAGGTTCCACCGCCCGCGGCGCTCATCACAGCGCCGTGCCGCTGGCGGGGCGCTCGGCCACCCCGAGCAGGTAGTGCCCGCGGACCCGGGTGCGCCACCGCGCGCCCACCTGCAACCCCTGTCGTTCCAGCTCGGCGACGAACTCGCTCGCGGTGAACCGGTCCTCGGTGGGGTGGTCGAACAGCCACCGGTAGCCGCGGGTGGCCAGCGCGGCGGCGGTGACCTCGTCGAAGTAGAACCGCCCGCCCGGCTTGAGCACCCGCACGATCTCGGCGACCGCGGCCCGCCAGTCCGGGACGTGATGCACGATCGCGAAGTCGAACACCGCGTCGTAGCTGCCGTCCTCGGCGTCCAGGGCGGCGCGCAGGTCGGTCATGTCACCGGTGGCCAGCCGCACCCGGCCCCCATAACCGGACAGCCGGCGCTTCGCCCGGGTGACCATGGCCGGGTCCAGGTCGATCGCGTCCACCCGGGCCGTGGCGAACCGGCGCAGGATCAGCTCGGTGCCGTACCCCGCCCCGCACCCCACCTCGAGCACCCGCGCCTCCGCAGGCAGCGCCCCGCCCAACCGCAGCAGCGTCGGGATCTCGTAGAACCGCTGCAACGCCCGCCGCGGTGGACTGTTCACCAGCGCCGTCTCCACCCGGTTCATCAACACGACCCGACCTCCAAGCTATCCAACCCAACCGGTGTCATCGCTGTAAAGCGATGAATAGCAGAGGTGCGAGCCGCTGTCCAGCGGGTATCGGCCGGCACGGTGCGACCCGGGAGTCGGTGCCGATCACTCGTTCCGTGCGTTATCATCGCTGCATGACGATGCCAGATGCGGTGGCGGTGTCCCCGCGCCAGGAGTTGATGCCGGCCGCGGCGTTGTTCCACAGCCTGTCCGACCCGACCCGGCTCGCGATCGTGCAGCATCTCGCCGGGGGCGAGGCGCGGGTGGTGGATCTGACCGAGCGGCTCGGGTCGGCGCAGTCGACGGTGTCGGCGCACCTGGCGTGCCTGCGCGACTGCGGCCTGGTGACGGGCCGGCCGCAGGGTCGGCAGATGTTCTACTCGCTGACCCGCCCGGAACTGCTCGACCTGCTCGCCGCCGCGCAGACGCTGCTGGAGGCGACCGGGTCGGCGGTGGCGCTGTGCCCGAACTTCGGCACCGACTCCGGTACCGGCGGCGCGGGCGCTTCGGTCGGAGAGGGTGTGGGGGTGCGCGGTGAGTGACGCGTGCGGGTGCGGCGACGACGAGCCCCGGGTCGATGCCGAGACCGGTGAGGTCGTGGCGGAGCGGGAGCCGGAGCGGTTGTGGGAGGTCTCGGAACTGCGCGCCGCGGCGGTGGCCGGGGTGCTGCTCGGCGCGTCGCTGATCGTCGGCTGGTCCGGCGGGCCGGCGCCCGTCGAGCTCGCCCTGCAGGTGGCCGCGCTGGTGGTGGGGGCGTGGACGTTCGTGCCGTCCACGCTGCGCCGCCTGGCCAAGGGCCGGATCGGGGTCGGCACCCTGATGACCATCGCCGCGGTCGGCGCGGTCGCGCTCGGCGAGGTCGGCGAGGCCGCGATGCTGGCGTTCCTGTTCTCCATCAGCGAGGGCCTGGAGGAGTACTCGATCGCCCGGACCCGCCGCGGCCTGCGCGCGCTGCTGTCGCTGGTCCCCGAACAGGCCACGGTGCTACGCGGCGGCCAAGAGGTCGTGATCGCCCCCGGCGAGCTGCGGGTCGGGGACACCATGCTGGTGCGCCCCGGGGAGCGCATCGCCACCGACGGGACCGTCCGGACCGGGCGGACCGCGCTGGACGTCTCGGCCATCACCGGGGAGTCGGTGCCGGTCGAGGCCGGCCCCGGCGACGAGGTGTACGCCGGGTCGATCAACGGCACCGGCGCCCTGGAGGTGCAGGTCACCAGCACCGCCGCCGACAACTCCCTGGCCCGGATCGTGGCGATCGTGGAGGCCGAGCAATCCCGCAAGGGCGCCGCGCAACGCCTCGCCGACCGGATCGCGCGCCCGCTGGTACCCGGGGTGATGATCGCCGCCGCACTGATCGCCGTAGTGGGCAGCGTGTTCGGCGACCCGCTGGTGTGGATCGAACGCGCCCTGGTCGTGCTGGTCGCCGCGTCACCGTGCGCGCTGGCCATTTCGATCCCGGTGACCGTGGTCGCCGCGGTCGGCGCGGCCAGCAAGATGGGGGTGCTGGTCAAGGGCGGTGCCGCACTGGAGGCCCTCGGTGCCGTTCGCCAGGTCGCGCTGGACAAGACCGGCACCCTGACCCGCAACCGGCCCACCGTGGTCGAGGTCGCCACTACCGGTGGCGCCACTCGCGAGGAGGTTCTCGCGCTGGCCGCCGCGCTGGAGGCGCGCAGCGAGCACCCCCTGGCCCGCGCGATCCTGGCCGCGGTCGACGACGTCACCCCGGCCGCGGAGGTCGAGGCGGTGCCCGGCGCCGGGCTCACCGGTCACCTGGACGGGCGTGCGCTGCGACTGGGCCGGCCCGGCTGGATCGAGGCCGGACATCTGGCCGAGCCGGTGCGCAGCATGCAGGAGGCCGGGGCGACCGCGGTGCTCATCGAAGCCGACGGGCAGCTGCTCGGCGCGGTCGCCGTGCGCGACGAGCTGCGTCCCGAGGCCGCCGAGGTGGTCGCCCAGCTGCGCCGCGACGGCTACCGGGTGGCCATGCTCACCGGGGACAACCACGCCACCGCCGCCGCGCTCGCCGCCCAGGCCGGGATCACCGAGGTGCACGCCGAGCTGCGGCCCGAGGGCAAGGCGGACCTGGTCCGCACGCTGCGCGCCGAACGGCCCACCGCGATGGTCGGCGACGGCGTCAACGACGCCCCCGCCCTGGCCACCGCCGACCTGGGCATCGCCATGGGCGCGATGGGCACCGATGTGGCCATCGAGACCGCCGACGTCGCGCTGATGGGAGAGGACCTGCGCCACCTGCCCCAGGCGCTGGACCACGCTCGCCGCGCTCGGGCGATCATGCTGCAGAACGTCGGGCTGTCCCTGGCCATCATCATCGGGCTGATGCCCCTGGCCCTGTTCGGCGTCCTGGGCCTGGCCGCGGTCGTCGCGGTGCACGAGCTCGCCGAGATCCTGGTCATCGCCAACGGCGTGCGTGGCGGACGCACCCGCGGCCTGTCTCCCACCGCCGCCACCGTGCTCCCGCCGTCGGCGCCGACGCGCCCGCAGCCGCTCGACGCCGCCCATCGCGCCTGATACCGGTGGCCAGCGGACGGGTTCACGAGGTTGAGGGGTAGGTGCGCGACGTGGTGAGGGACCAGACGCTGCAGTTGATCCGTCGGGGGTACCGCTGGGCCGGCGGGCTGCGGCCCGCCCCCCCCCCCGGCGGCCCCGTGGGCGGTAGCGACTCGGCTGCTGGGCCGCCGCGCGGTATTGATCGGCGGCCCGGCCGGGGTGCGTCGCTTCTACGATCCGCGGCTGCGTCGCCGCGGGTCGCTGCCCGCCCCGGTGCAGCTGGTGCTGTTCGGCCGGGACACCGTGCACGGCCTCGACGACGCCGAGCACCACCACCGCAAGGCGCTGTACCTGCAGGTGCTCACCGCCGACGCGGTGGCCGACCTCGGTCGGCGCGCCGAGCAGGAGTGGCAGGCGGTCACCCGGCGCTGGGCGAGCGGTGCGCCGGTGCGGCTGTTCGACGAGGCCGTGCAAGTCCTGGGCGCGGCCGTGCTGCCGTGGGCCGGGATCCCGGTGGCCTCCGCGGAGCTGCCCCGCCGGGCGCGGCAGCTCGCCGATATCGTCGACGGGTTCGGCACGCCGGGCCGGCCTTTCGCCCGGGCCGCGCTCGCCCGCGCGCAGCTGGGCCGGTGGGCGGCCGGGCTGGTCCGCCAGGCCCGCCTCGGGCAGATCCACCCGGCGCCCGGCACCGCGCTGCACGCGGTCGCGACCGCGCGCGACCTGCGCGGGCGGCCGTTGCCCGCCCGCGTCGCCGGGGTCGCCCTGCTCAACTTCGTGCGCCCGACCGTGGCCGCGGCCTGGTTCGTGGCCTTCGCCGGCCTGGCCCTGCACGAGCACCCCGAATGGCGCCACCGCCTCGCCGACCCAGGCTCCGAACCCGATCTCGGCGCCGCCGAGCGCGTTGTCGTCGCGTTCGCCCAGGAGGTGCGCCGGTGCTACCCGTTCGTGCCGGTGCTGGCCGCCGTGGCCCGCGAGGATCAGGACGTCCTGGGTGTCGCGGTCCCGCGCGGCGGGCTGGTGGGTGCTCGACGTGCACGGCACCGATCACGACCCGGCGCACTGGCCCGACCCCGACCGCTTCCTGACCGGCCCGGTCGACCCGGAGACCCTGGTACCGCAGGGCGGTGGCGACGTGGCCACCGGGCACCGCTGCCCCGGCGAGGACGTCGTGCTCACCATGATCGCCGTCGCCGCCCGCACGCTCGCCCGGCTGGACTACACGCTGCCGCCCAGGACCTCGACATCGACCTGTCCCGGGTCCCGACCCGCCCCCGCAGCGGCGTGCTCCTCATCCCCACCAACCGCTGACGCGGCGGCACTCCGGGTCGGGAGCGGGCGGGGGAGGGCCACGGCGCGGTGGCGGTCACTGCTGCCGCAGAGCCGCCTGGACGGCCACGGCGACTTGGTCCGGGCCGCGGAACACCAGCGGGTCGGTAATCCGTACGACGGAGCCGTCTGGGCGCAGGACCCAGTTGCTGGGCAGCACCGGCGGCGCGGTCAGCGCGGGCGGTGGTGGCGGCGGATCCGGCACCGGACGCTGTCGAGCGGGCCGCCACCCCGGGGCTCGGGCATCACAGCGGCAGGGTGTAGCCGCCGATGGGGCCGCGCATCCAGGCGATGAACGCCCCCCACGCCCCGGTGACCAGCAGCCCACCCAACAGCAGCAGCATTACCCCGCCGATGATCTGCAGGGCGCGGATGTGGCGGCGCATCCAGCCGGTGGTCCGCACCGCCCACCTCGTGCCCAGCGCGATCAGCACGAACGGCACCCCGAGCCCGGCGCAGTAGGCCAGCACCAGCACCAGACCGCGCAGCGTGGTGGGGCCGACCTGGGTGCCGGTGGCCAGGGCGATCACCCCGGTCAGTGTGGGGCCCAGGCACGGGGTCCAGCCCAGGCCGTAGACGGCGCCCAGCACCGGCGCGCCCGCCAGCCCGGCCCGCGGGAGACGGTGGATCCGCACGTCGCGCTGCAGGGCGGGGACGAAACCCAGGAACACCATTCCCATCGCGATGGTCACCACCCCGCCGATGCGCTGCAACAGCAGCTCGTTGCCGATCAGCCAGTCCGACAGGCCCAGCACCAGCAGCACCCCGCCGGCGAACACGACGGTGAACCCGGCCACGAACAGCATCGCCGCCCCGGCCACCCGCCACCGGCCCGCGGTGCGGGTCGCCGTTGCGCCCGCGACATCGGGGCCGGGTTCGTCGACGCCGACCAGCCCGGCCAGGTAGGCGACGTAGCCCGGTACCAGGGGCAGCGCGCACGGCGAGGCGAACGACAGCACCCCCGCGGCCAGCGCCAGGGCGACCGCCACCAGCAGCGGCCCCGAGATCGCCAGCTCGGTGATGCTCATCCCGTGCCCTCCGCCGGTGCGCCCGCTCCCGGGGTACTCCCCGACGGGGTGCTCGACGCTGCACCGGCGACCGGCGCGTCGGCGGGTTCGGCGGCGATCCGCTGCACCACCGGCAGCAGCTCACTGACCCGCACCGCGGTCAGGAACACCGCCGCGACCCGGTGCTGGCGATCCAGCACGATCGTCGACGGCACGGTGTTGCGCGGGAACCCCCCCAGCGCGGTCAGCGACCGAGCCGGGTTGTCGAAGATCGACGGGTAGGTGATGCCGCGGTCGCTCATGAAGTCCCGCGCAGCGTCGGCGTCATCGCGGATGTCGATCCCGAGCAGGGTCACCCCGCTGGGCTGCATCTGCTCATGGATCTGCTGCAGCCCGGGCATGTCCTCCCGGCACAGACCGCACCAGGCACCCCAGATGTTGAGCACCACCACCTGACCGGGGAAATCCTCCACGCCGACCGTGGCGCCCGGCTCGAGCAGGCTCTCCCCGGACAGGCCCGCCACCGCGCCGCGCTGGGCGGGCGCGTCGTAGAAGATGCGGGTCTGGCCTCCCGGCGCAACGAAGGTGAACTCCCGCGCCTGGCTCGGTTCATCCCCGGTCGGGGAGCCGTAGGAGCACCCGACCAGCAGCACCGCGCCGGACGCCACGGCCAGCGACCTCAGCCCGGCCGCACCCCACCGTGATCGCCGCGGTGTCGGCGGCCGGTTCGCGCGCGCGGACGCCAGGGCCGCGCTCACCAGTCGCCGTCCGCTCACGAGACGCCGCGCGACGGGGGGCGGCCCTGGTCTGCCGGTTCCTGCTCCGCGGCGTGCCCTGTGCCGGTGGAGCTCTCGGTGCGCCACGACGCCCACAGCAGGGCGAGCAGCCCGAGGGTGATCGCGGTGTCGGCCAGGTTGAACGTCGGGAACCAGCCCAGCCACAGGAAGTCGGTCACGGCGCCGTCCCCGGCCCGGTCCACGATGTTGGCCACCGCACCGCCCAGCACCAGGCCCGCCGGCACCGGCGGGCGCAACCAGCCGGCGACGATCGCCACCAGCACGCCACCAGTAACCACCCCGGCCAGCCCGAGCACCGCCCAGGTCGGCAGCCCGTCGCCCAGGCTGAACGCCACCCCGGTGTTGTAGCTGAGCTGCAGACGCCCGATCCCGAGATCCACCGGTGCGCCGGGCAGCCGAGTGTCGGCCAACCACTTGGTCACCACATCGACCAACACCGCGACCACCGCCGCGACACCCGCCACGGCGACCGAGCGCCATCTCGGCCGGACTCCTATCGCGACTCCGTCCCGTCGCTCAGCTTCGCGCCCGACAGGACTCCCATCGGAACCAGCGGGAATCGTCATGCGGCGATGATAGACAGCGGTGCCGATGACAGCGTCGGGGCGGGCGTCGACAGGAGGGATGAGGCGCTATCGCTACAGGCTGCGGCCATCGCGGCGCGGGCCGGCACGGATCACTGCGACGCGCGTCGCTGGCACCCACAGCGCTGGCACCTCCAGCGGGGGGCGCCTACAGGCCGAAGGCGCCGCCCTCGACCAGGATCACGATGCCCAGACCGATCAGGACGATCGGGAACAGCACCCGCTCCCAGCGCTCCAGCACCTCGGCGATCGGCTTGCGCGTGGCGACGAAGCGCGCCGCGGCCACCAGCACGGCCACCAGGGCGAGGAACACGATCGAGTAGGCGATGATGCCTGCGGTACCGACGGCGGCGAAGACCGGCACGTACACGCCGACATTGTCCCCGCCGTTGGCGAAGGTGACCGCAGCGATGGTGGGCACGCTCAGGGCCCGACCGCTCACCTCGCCCTCGTCGTCGTCGTCATCGTCGCGCCAGGCACGCCAGGTCCGCCACGCCGCGAGCAGCCCGAGGACCAGCGGAATGAGCCCGAAATACGGAATGACCTCCTCGGGCAAGAAGCTGCGCGCGCCCAGAGCAACGAGCACCGCCGCGGCCAGGATGGCGCCGAAACCGAGGTACTGACCGCCGAGGATCCTCGCTGTGGTCCCCCGAACGCCGGCGCCCCGGGCGTAGAACAGCGACAGCACGATGACGTCGTCGATGTTGGTGACCATGAACAGGCCGATGGCCTGCAAAGTCCAGGTCAGGGGTTCCATGGCAGCTGCCTTCTGAATGATCACCGGCATCGTTCGGCCGGCAAGAGTCGACCGCCGGGGAGCAGGCGGTATGGCGGTATGGCGCTTCGGGGCACGCCGTTCGGTCAGTTCTCCGGCACGTGACGCAGCGCGGACATACCCGCGCAACCCCGAAACAGCATGACGAGCTGCGAACACCGGTTGACCATAGCCCACAGCATCGTCATACAACGATGCTAGCATTGAGGAATGCTGTCATAGTTGGCTACCGATGAAAATATCGGGGCCGTGCTCTGCCGGCGACGGCCGGCACAGGCACCTCGCCCTGCGGCGTGAACACCGCGGCACCAGGGTCTCATTGACGATCACTGAATGACCTACCCGCTGCGACGCTGAGCGCCTCCGCTGCGTCCCGCATGCGGATCGGCTTACGGCACACTTTCGGACTCGCTGCTCGGCTGGCTGCGGCCGGCTTGTGATCGATCAGAACAGGGTGTCGCGCACGCGCAGCGGCCGGTACCCGGTGGGCCCGAGCTGGGCCAGCTCGCCATCAATGTCGACGTCGATCGTGCCGAAGAAGTTGATGTTCTCGCTGTGCGCCGGCGAGATGTGCGCGAGCACCTCATCGTCGATGCGCCGGCCCGCCGCGCGCATCGACTCCACCGCCAGGCCGTAGTACTCGGTCGTCCACGCGACGACGGCGTTGGTGACCAGGGTCAGACACCACGCCTGCTCGGTCTGGGCCTGCAGCTGCCGGGCCCGCACGGTTCCCTCGTGGGCGTAGAGCAGGTCACGCTTGAGCGCGTGCAACGACTCGCCCTTGTTGAGCTGACGAGAGATCCTGCGCCGGTAGGTCGGGTCGGACAGGTAGCGGGCGGCGTAGATCGTGCGCCGCAGCGCCCCGTACTCCTTGAGCGCGGCGGCCAGCGCGTTCTGCCGAGACGACGCCGAGAGCTTCCCGACGATCAGCGACGCGGTGGCGTGCCCGAACTTCAACGACCCGGCCAGGCGCAGCAGGTCGTCCCAGTGCTCGGCGATCAGCTCGACGTTCACCCGCCGGGTGAGCAGCGGCCCGACGTGGGGGTAGTCGGTCTCGGCGCGGGCCTTCGCCGCGACCCGGTGCAGGGTGATCTTGCCCAGGTCCCGGATCCGAGGCGAGAGCTGCAGCCCGAGGAGGTCGAACAGGCCGAAGTTGACCAGGGTGACGCCGTGGGTGTCGGTGGCGTGCTCGGTGATGGGGACGTCGGTGGCGTTGCCGAGGATCTCGTCGAGCACGTAGTGGGCCTCGCGCTTGGTCGCGACGATGATCTTCGTGCCGTAGGTGGTGTGCTGGTCGGTGACGTGGGTGTAGGTCGAGAGGACCTGCCCGCCGTGGATGGTCATCTCCCGCCCGGTCGTGGTCTTGCCCCGCACCGGGAACCGTTGCCCGTCCGAGGAGGACAAGGTGCCGGTGCCGAACACCTCGGCCAGCGGCATCCGCTGGTGGTGGCCGATGATCGCCAGGTTGGCCGCGCGCAGCGTCTCCTCGCGCACGTACCACTCCGATGTCCAAGCGAGGATGTCGTAGGAGATCCCGCACGCATCCGCCATCCGGGTCAGCCCGAGGTTGGTGGAGTGGCTCAGCAGCACCGCGATCAGGTTCCGCTTCAACTCGCGCGTGCGGGCCTGCTTGCCCCCGGCGTGGGTGAAGCAGTCCAGCAACCCGATCCGCCCGTCGAGCTCGATCAGCAGCGACACGATCGGGGCGAACGGCAGCATGTCGGTGAGCTCGGCCTTGAGCGCGACTGCCTCGGCGGGGATGTCCTCGGCGGTCAGCGGGGAGATCACCAGCTCGCCGGCGTCGTCGAGGCGGACCGGGCCGTCACCGGCGGACAGGACCTGCTCGAGCTCGCCGAGCGCACCGGCCAGCTCGTCGGTGACCGCGGCCAGCGCGACCGCCGGGTCGGCGGACTTGTCGACGAGCTGGCAGAACGACGCCCGCTGCGTCGCCCACGCCTCGGTGGTGAGCAGGTAGGCGGCCGGGTCGGCGTAGCGCCGCGAGCCCGGCACCCACACATCACCGGTGCGGAGCCCGTCGCGGAGCCCCAGCAAGGTGCACAGCTCCCAGAAGTGCCGGTAGGCGCTGGTGTTCCCCGACGCGTGGGCCGCGTCGAGGTAGCCGCGCCAGCGGGTCGGCACGAATCCTGTCGGGGCGCCGACCGGGACCCGGCGGGCGCCGGAGGTGTTGAGGGCGCGCAGAACCTCCACCGCCGCGAGCAGCTCGGCCGCCGCGGTGCCGCCGGCGAACCCCACCGCGGCCAGGACCTGCGGGGTGAACTGCCGCAGATACCCATACGAGGACACCTCCAGCGCGCCCAGATGGCCGTGATCGCGCGGGAGCCGCGGCACGGCCTGCGCCATCGCCGCCCGGATCCGCGCCCACCCGATCCGTTCGCCCCGGATCACGCCGCCGATGTCCTCGTCGGCGATCGTGGGGTCGGCGATGACGGCCAGCAGCTCGTCGAGCAGCGCCTGGCGGTCTTCACCGGCCTTGCCCCGTTCAGCCAGCGCGTCGCGCATCGTGCGCTCGGCCTTGCCCTCGCGCGCCGACACCGCCTGGTCGAACAGGCTCACGACCTCGTCGAGCACGTCGGTTGCGGACTGGGCCAGCAGCGTCAGCAGGATCGGGTAGCGGCGCTGCGGCTCCCGCCGCTCGAGGGCTTGCGCGGTCAGCCGGCGCCCGACCGTGGCCAGGAAGCGGCACCGCTCGGCCGGCAACATCGACAGATCCAGGGCTTCGGCGCCCAGCCCGCGCAGGAACTCCAGCTTCGTGACCTCAGCCTTGATCCCGGCCGGGGAGGCCTCGACCGGGGCGGTGCTCAGCCATCGCAGCCGGGTCATCCCGACCGCGGGATCGACCACCAGCAGCCCGTCGAGCCCGGCACAGCGCTGCTCCGTGAACTCGTGCGCGAGCCGGTCGTAGGTCTCTCGCTGGGCCTCTGCGCGGGCGTGCGCGACCCGCTCCAGCACCGTCACCGGGCCCGGCCGGATCACCTGTACCGAGATCAAGTACTCACACGCCAACCGGAACAACAACGTCGGCGAGTCGTGCTCCATCGCCCGCGCCAACAGGAACTCGTCGAACTCCTTGAACTCCAGCGACGTCGGCACCCGCCAGCCGCGGAACTGCGCTACCAGGCGTAGATGCTCAGTGCGGGTCTTCGCCCGCCGGCCGTAGTGCCGCAGCACGCCCGGATCGACGCCGAGCTGGTCAGCCAGCCGGGCCACCGCCACTGACGGAGCGGCGGCGACGTCGTCGGGCACGAACCCCAACCACGGCAACGTGCACAACGCCACCGACAAGCCCAACCGGTCCGCCGGTCCGCGGCCCCGGCCCGGGTCGACGAACGCGACATCCGCCGGCGCCAGCGTGAAGAACCGGAACAACTCCTCCCGGCCGATCTCCGGGAACCCCCGCAGCCGCTCCAGCTCCTCGTCCGAGAACACCTGCGTCGCCAACCGCGACCTCCCCCGCGCAACCACCATCCGCAGCTCAGGAGGCTACTCAGCTATATCCGCCCGATCTTCGGCGACTACTACGGTGACCCCGTGTAGCGCTCACCGAGCCAGCCCTTGTCGAGTCCACCTCCGGCGTTAAGTCGCACCCAAATCACAGGCGATTCGCAGTGGTGGCCGTCTCGACGGTGCTCTGCGGGGTGGCCCGGGCACGGTGGTCGTCCTAGTCGTAGTCCAGTCCGATCTCCGGGCCGGTCTCGACGAGCCGCTCACGCTCCTGGGAGTGGGCGCGTTCGACAGTCTCGTTGCGCTCGATGCCCTGGTCGCGGCGGTCGCGGTCGTGCTCGACAGTCTCGGCACGTCGGGTGCGCTCACGCTGCCACTCCGCGACCGGGTCGGGCAGGCGGGCGCCACGCTGGGCGTTGAGATCGGTGAGGATCTCGGCCTGGCGCCGGGCCTGCCCCACGGTGAGTCCGTCGGCGGTCTGCTCGGGGGTGGGCTCGCGCAGCGGCCGACCGGCGGCGACGTCGGCGGCAGTGGGAGTGGCCTCGAAGATGGGTTCCTGGGCCGGGTCAGTGCTCATGCCGTGCTCCTCGAGGGTCGGGGCGACCGGTTCCGTGCCACTGGCCGGCTCGGCGGTCAGGTAGGGCTCGCGCGGGTCGATGGCGACGTCGAGGACCTGCTGAGCCGGGTCGGCCGGGGCCAGGCTCTGGTCGAGCTCGGCGGCTTCGTCAGCGGTCAGGACGGTGAACAGCGACGTCTGCTCTCCCTCGATGCTCGGTGCCGGGTCGCGTGGCAGGCCTCGCTTGACCAGCTCGTCGCCGGCGAGTTGGGCGCGCTGTTCGGCCCGGGCGGCGTCGGTGGCCCAGGTCTCGCGGACGGCGTGGATGGCGGTCAGGTGCTCGACGCGGGCCTCTAGCTCGGTGGCGAGCGCGGCCGCGGTCCGCAGCTCGGCTTCGGCCTGGTCGCGCTCGGGGGAGCCGAGCGGGAGGATTCCGGTCTCGGCCCAGTAGAGCGCCTGGTCGTCACGGTAGCGGGCTGCGGCGATGCGGGTGTCGCGCAGTTCCTGCGCAACGTAGGCGGGAGCGAAGGTCCGTTCGCGGACTGCAGCGTCGCGCATGCCGCGCAGCTCGGTCTCCGATGCCGCGGCGTAGTCGAGCGCGTCGGTCGGTGCGCCGAGGGCGGCGTAGGCGCGCTGCCACAGCGCCCGGTGGAAGGTCTGCTCTCGCGACGGGGCCTCCCCCAGAGAGATGCTGGTCTCGGGCACTGTGCGCAGATCGCGGTAGGCCGCAGCGATGCCCGCCCGGCGGACCCACTCATCGCGGTCGGGCCCGGCGTCGGGCAGCGCACCCAGGTGCGCCACGGCCCACTGCGGCTGCGCGTCGGCGACCTCTCGGGCGAGCTCACCCTCCCGCATCTGACAAGCCTCGGCGAGGGTCGCGGCGTACTGGCCTGCGGCGCCGTCGACCCGAGCGGCGAGATCGGCCCAGCTGGCCGGGGCAGCCGCCTCGAGCACATCGGCCGCAGCGTGCTCGGGGGTGCGGGTGTCGAGGGTGTGGGTCCGCAGCCGCCACCGCACGACATCGGACACCGACGCGGCATCCCCGAACCCGCGCCCGTCGACGGCCTCCGCCAGCGTCGCGGCGACATCGTGGCCAGCGAGCTCGGCCTCGCGCAGGGTCCGGTGCAGCCGTCCGCGACCGTCCTCGCCGCGGATGATCGCGGCGTACTTCTCACCGAGGGCCTCGACCAGGAGCTGGTCGTAGCGGGTGCGGCCGTACTCCTCGCTGAGCCGGTCGAGCTGGGTGCCCAGGAACGCCAGCGAGCGCCCCTCATCCTCCCCGGTGCGCCGGGCCATCTCCGCCGAGGAGTCGGTGACGTCGCGGTCGCGGCCGAGGATGTCGGCCAGCGCGGCGCGCGGGGTGGTGTCGAGCCCGGTCTGGTTGTGGGCGTCGGGTGCGCGGCTGGTCTCGACGTAGGCGATGTTCTCCTCGCGGCCGCGGGTCATCGCCACGTACAGCGCGTGCGCGTCGAGGCGTCCGTCGATCAGTGCGCGTGCGACGTCGACGGTGCGGCCCTGTGCGGAGTGGATGGTGGAGGCGTAGCCGAGCGTGACGTGCTTGCTCACGTAGTCGGCCGGCAGGTGCGCGACCAGCCCGTCCTCGGCGACCACCCGCAAGGTGCCGTCCTCGGCGTTGCGGCCGGTGACCCGGTAGGCGACCCGGTTGACCACCGCGCCCTCGCCTTCGACGCGGATGTTGTAGTCGTTGCGGCGGGCCTGGATCAGGTCTCCGACGGAGATCAGGTTGCCGTCGCGAGTCTCGCCCAGCACCTCGGCGTCGACGTAGCCGCGGGCGACCAGCTCGCTCCGGATGAGCGCCGACAGCTCGGTGGCGGCCTCGTTGTCGCCCACGATCAGCAGCGACTGCTTGTCGCGCACGGTATCGGCGAGGTAGCCGCGCACGGCCTGGTCGGTCATCTCCTCACGAGTGCCGCCGTGCAACCTCCCGGAGTCCTCGTACAACCCGAGAACGCTCGCGTCCCGGCCGCGCAGGTGCAGCGAGGCGGCGCGTTCCCACGGCTCGTGGAAACGGTGGATCCCGGTGAGTTCGTATGCGCCGTTGTCGCGCACGATCAGGTCCAGCATGCCGCCCGCACCCACAGCGACCAGCTGTTCCGGGTCGCCGGTATAGAGCAGCTTGCCGCCGGCTTCGCGCACGAGCAGCGCGATCCGGTCCAGCTCCCCGGTCCCGGCCATGCCAGCCTCGTCGACGACGACCATGTCCCCAGGGCGCAGCCGGTCGCTGACCAGACCGCGCGCGTTCGGGGTGAACCGGGTCAGGAACGCCGCGGTGTTCACCGCTTCCAGCCCATCCTCGACGAGAACCTGGGTGGCGCGCTGCGAGGTCGCAACGCCGATGACCCGCCCGCCCACGCTGTGCTGCCACGCTCGCGCGAGCGCCCCAACGGTGTGCGACTTCCCCGCCCCGGCCGGGCCCAGGAGCACGTCCCCAGCCCGCCCAGAAGACAGGATCCCCAGCGCCGCATCGAGCTGATCCGTGCCCAGACCAGCGGCGACGAGCTCCACTCGGGCCACTTCCAGCTCCGGCCCGGCCAGCGCGGGCGCACCCGGCTGGCGCGCCGACGCCACCAGAGCAACCTCGGTGGCCAGCTGCCCGAACGTCGCGTACCGCTCGTGCTGGTGCGAGCGGTAGATGCTCTTCCCGTCCCGACGTCGCAGCTCCGCAGGCACCTCTCCCGGGTCCGGAGCAGACACCGTGACCACACCGTAGCGGCCCGCGTCCCGCAGCACCTCGTACGCGAGCTCGACTGGCCTACCTTCCAATGAAGGCGTCCGATCCTGCTCTGTCTGGATCGCCTGCACGAGCTTTCCGTAGTCCCACGTCGCGTGACCCGACTGAACCTCGTCCACTGCAGCTTGCAGTGTCTCCTCGCGCGAGCGTCCGGTATATCCGCGCTGGTCTGGGTGCCCTTCGCGGCGGGCCCGAGCGGCCTGCGCGGCGACCTCGTCGAGGGTGTTCGCGAGCTGGTCCCGACGCGGGGCGGCCCAGTTGTCGAGCTGCTCGGCCGGCGCGATGTCACCGGTCTTGTGGGCGCGGTCCTCGAGCTTCGACAGCCCCCACATGTTCTTCCGCTCGGCGGGGGAGGGTTCGCGGCCGTGCCGTTCACGGAACTCGTCGACGCGCCGGTCAAGGTTCGCCTCGACCTGCCGGGCCCGCGACGAGGCGGCGTCACAAAGCTGCTGGTCCACCCCCAGGATCTCCCGCGACTTGCCGTCCGGTCGTAGCGCCATGACCACGCCGAGACGGGCGGCGAGTCCCCTCTCCAGGGCCCGGTCGTAGACCGCGACGGCCCCGAACTTGATCGCTTTGAAGCCCTTCCCGTCGAGGGCCTGGATGCCGCCGGTGCGCCGGTTGAGGACCCGGTTGAGCACGGCGACGTGGGTGTGGAGCTGCGGCTCCTGGTTGCGGTTGGTGGAGTGGTCCCAGCGGGTCCAGACCAGCCCGGTGGCCTCGTCGAAGCGCCCCACGGACTCCCCGGCCGCAGTCTTCCCGTGGTAGCCGGAGCGGGTGTAGCCAGCCTCCCGCTCGACGAACTCCATCGCCTCGGCCAGCGCCGCCCGGTGCACATCCACGACCGCCGCGGCGTCCTCGGCACGCCCCTCGGAGCGCAGCGCGGCGTGCAGGATCGACACGCTCTTCTGCGGGGAGAACGTCAGGTCGTAGTACGCCACGGCCTTGCGACCGGACCCCGCCGCGACCGCCTCGATCTCCCGGCGACGCTCCTCCCCGGCGTCGGGCTCCTTCGCCAGAGCGACCCGGATCCGCTCCTCGGTGTTCTTGAACTTCCGCGGCGGCCGCCCCAGGAACCGCGGCTCGTCCGCGGTCGAGGACGGGTGCAGCAGCTTCCCGAACACCATCCGAACGTCACGCTCAGTCGCTGCCGACCCGGGCGTGATCCCGAGCATCTCCTGGGTCGCCGACCCGAACCACACCCCCGGAGGCTCCTTCTCCGCCGCCGCCACGAGGTACTGGGCACCGTCCGCACGACCGGCCGCGCCGGTTGCGGTCACCGCAGGGGACGAGCCCTCCCGGTCGAGGTCGCGCGCTTCGGCCGGAGAGGGCTGGTGCTCGTGCTCCGCGCAGCCGCTTCCCCGGAGCAGGTAGTCCACCGCGCCAGCCGAGACGGCGGTGATCCCGAGGAAGCCCACGCGATCATCGTACCAAGATCATTACGCTAATGCATGGGTCTGTAGCGGTCAGAGAAGTGCGGCAGGAGGAAGTGCGAGCGGGGAGGCGGGTCATGTGTGAGGAGGTGCAGGTGAGGTGCGGTGTGCGCGCGTTCGTGGGCGGGGATGGTTGAGGCAGTGAGGCGGTGAGGTGCGAGCGTTGAGGAGCGCAGGGAGAGGGGAGCAGGGCGCGTGCCGTTGGGGCTCGGCTGTGGGAGATCGGGACGGAGAGGGGGCAGCCGAGGTAAGGTGCGGCGCTGTCGCGCCGAGGCCGGTCCAGGGTCGCGCCCACGTGATCCTCTCCGGTGTCCGGTGCAGCATCTGGATGCCTGGTTGTGACTTTGAGTGATTTGCGCGTCCAGTAGCCGGGCATGCGAAAAGGGCCCCGCGGCGGCGGGGCCCTTCGTCGGTGGTGCTGGCTCAGATGGTCTGGTTGGCCACCCAGTGGGTCATGGTCGCCCGGTCGGCTCGGCTGAGCTGGCGCCAGTCGGCGCGCAGCCGAGCTCGGCTCTCGGCGGGCGTCGCGGAGGTGTCGTTGATGTAGGTGCAGCGGGCGATAACCCATGCCTCGCGGGGCGCCTCGGCGGCCGGGGAGGTGATGCCGGGCCGGCCGCTGTCGCGGCAGTCCTCGCAGAGCCCGTCGTCGTTGCGGCGGTGTTGGTCGCGGGAGGATCGCTCGGTGCGGCAGACCACGCACGGCAGCCCGCGAAGCGGCGGCACGGCGGCCAGGTCGTAGTCCAGCGGCATTGCCTCGTCGCGGTCGTCGCGGTCCTGGTCAGGCTCGACGCGGTCGGCGAAGTAGCGTCCGGCTGCGGTTCCCGCGTCCACAGAGCGCTGGCTCGGGCGAGCCTTCGGGGTCGTCCAGCGGGTGGGCAGGTCGCGCGGGGCCTGCCGGGTCCGGTCGCGGCGGCCGGTGTCGACTCGGGGGCGGGGGAGTGTGTGGGCGAGCTGGTCACCTCGGGGTGCGCAGGCCTCGACCAGGGCGCGGCCCTCGTCGTCGCTGATCTTCCAGAGGTGGCGCAGCTGGGCGAGGCGCACACTCGGGTGGCGCTCCAGCGTATGCAGGCACTGGGCGAGTAGCTGCTGGGTCGCGTCGTCGGCGTCGGCGAGGATCCGCTCGGTGCGGCGCCGGGCCTCGCGCAGCGCGCCACGCTCGACGAGATCGGCGATCTCCGCGAGGCGCTCGGCCACGACGTCGGCGCCGGTGTGGGGCTCGGTGGTGGCGTTGAAGGCGCTCATCGGTGGTGACCTTTCGTCGCTGGTCGCGGGGGACGAGGCGGTGGGTCTGTCGGCCCGTCCTGGGTGGCGGGCGTCTGCCCCGCCACCGCGAAGCGGCGGTCGCTCGGCCTCGGAGGCTCGACGTCAAGGGCAGCCCGAAGGGCTGTCGCCGCAGGCGACGCGCAGCGAAGCGGAGCGCCCTTTACGTTGAGGGAGGCCGTGCTCAAGCTCTAGGGCCGGCAGGCCCACCGCCCCGCCGAAGGCGGGTCCATCTGCTCTTCTCGGCCTGCCGCGGCCTTGAGCGGCACCCGGTGACCGCCGCCCGGGCGGAACCGCCGACCCCGCGCGGTCGGCCCGGCCGTGCCCTTGATGGATCTGGTCTCTCCGCTGGTCGGAGGCCTCGGCGTCCCGCCTCGGGGCCGCTTGAATCGGCGACGGCCCGGCGGATCGGTCATCCGGCGCGTTCAGCACGGCTTGCTGGCGGCGTACACAGCGGTGAGAAAGGCGATCAGCTCGGGAAACTCCTCGCGGCGAAAGAACCCGTTGACCCGCGCGGTGTACCGGTCGTAGGGGTCGGGACTGCCGATACCGAGAACGTCGTGTCCGGGCGCCGGCGACCGGCGCACGTAACCCCACTCGCCGGGGTATTCGTTGAGGCGGTAGCGCTCCAACGCCCGGCTCGCGACCTCTGCAGAGGTCTCCGCGGCGGCCGAAGGGCTGGTCGTGATCGGGTGGTCGCTCATGAGCGCTCCTGGTTGACGTCGTCGGGGTGGACGCAGCTCCCGGCGACCCCGCCAGGGCACGCCTCACCCGTGTCGTGGGTACTGCCGGGTCCTTCGCGGGCGTGGCCCGCGCGGTCAGGCTGACCGTTCACGCGAGCACTCGACGGCGCCCACGCGCGAGCGTGTCCGTCCGATGTCGCTTGCGCTGCCGCGGTGTCGTTCGTGGTGGTGTCTGCGCTGGTCGCTGCCTACGCTCGGGCTGTCAGAGTCGATCAACACCAGCCTTGAAGGAGGACTGATGTCGACAACCACCAGCAGCCGGGGGCGGCCACGCCGAACCCGGCCACCCGCGGGCGCGGCCGCAGCGGCGGCCCGCCTCGAGGAGCTGACTGCCGCTCGCGAGCAGCTCGACGCCCGCCTGGCCGAGCGCCGCAGGCGCGAGGACGACGCCCTCGCCGCGTACGCGGCCACCGCCGGGGAGGCCGAGCAGATCGCGGTGAACCGCGACGCCGCGGTCGCCGAGGCGGAACGGGCTCGGCAGGCCGCAGTCGCCGACGCCGACGCACAGCTGGGCGACCTTGAAAGGCGGCAGACCGCCGTACTGGTCGAGCTCAACGAGCTCGGGCGCAGCGCGGACGAGCTGCACGCGTTGTTCGGGATCCCGGTCAAGAAGGTCCGGGCACTGCTTCGCGCCGGACGGGAACACCCCATCGGCCAGCAGACCGACACGACGGCCACTGCCGAACAGGCCGCGACCAGCGAGAACCCGTCGGCTCGGGACGGTCACGGGAACGACGCGGCGGTGGCGTCGGAGCCCACGACCTCCGATGAGGGCCAGGCCCCGGAAACGGCGGCCTGAACAGCCCGAACCGGGTGCGAGTGATGCGGTTCCGGTCGCGGCGGTGGTGCCCGGGCCGACCCACTCGACACCGGACATGACGAAGGGGCGGCGACCAGTTTGTGCTGGTCGCCGCCCCTTTCGTGGATACTCGGTCGCGGGGTCAGTGGATGGTGACGAATCGGCGCCCGTCCTCGTCCACGCGGAGCACGACGGTGCTCGGCGAGAGTGCCTTGAGCTCGTCGAAGCCGGCGTAGACGTCGATCCAGTGCCAGCGCTGCCGCACCAGATCGGCGGCCGCGCCCAGCTGCAGCGGCGTCCCGAGCGTGGTCATCTCCAGGTAGAGGTCGCGAGCCTCTCGCGGGCCGAAGGGCTCGCGCTCGTTGCTCTCGTCGCGGTGTGGACCCATTGCGGTCAGCCTCCCGTCTGGGATGTGGCAGGGGAAGTGCCTGGTCGGGCGGCCCACCCCCGGGGCGGGCCGCCGCCCGGGACTAGAACGGGGCCTCGAAGTCGTCGGGGAAGGTGACCTCGACCGGCTCGCGGCGGTAGACATCGCGCGACAGCCACCCGAGGTAGGCGTCGAACTCGCTGCTGCTCAGCTGCGTGATGTCGCGGTCGGTAGCGGTGGTGTTCTGGGTGACGCCCATCGTGTCCTCCGGTGGTCGGTGCGACTGGAACGCGGCATGCCTCAGCAGGGCGGGTCGGGGTCCCCGCAGGGGACGGGAGGGGGTTCTGGCTGGCCCATCCCGGTGTGACCGCTCGCCCCGACCGCAGGCCGAACTCGCCGACCGCCGGGGCGGTCTCAGCGGGATGGGTCGGCCAGGTTCATCTCCCGCTCGCCCCGGCCCGCCCTGCTGACCTCCGGGCGATCCAGCCGTGCCGACCACCGGAGGACACACCGCAGCGGACAGGACTCGGGCCCCTCCGCCGCCCGCACCCGGGCACAGCCGCAGCGGGACCGGCTCACCTCGCCCACCCGAGCTGCCTGGCCGCCCTGACGACCAACGCCGACCGGCACTGACGTGCCCCAACACGAACTCGCCGCTGTCGTGTCCGGCGACGTTCGGTCAGAGCACGATGGCGCTGAGGGGCACCGTTGCGCCGTCGCGGGTGGCCGTGGCGGCAGCCAGCGCGAGGAACTCCTCGCGCACCGCGGCGACCCCGGTGCCTCCGGTCTTCGGGTCGGCGAGCAGCTGCGCGGCGAGTTCGTCGACCGGCCAGCGCAGCAGCAACCCGTGCCGGGACAGATACAGCGCGACGGCCCGGATCCGGTAGTGATCGGCCCGGCTGTCGAGCCAGGCGTAGGCCAGGACCTGCCACAGCCACGGCCCGATCTTCGAGGCGTGCTCGACGCGCAGCACGGTCTTGACGTCGACGAGGGTGTCTCCGACCAGCAGGTCCCCGTCGGCCCAGTGCGGGACGAACACCGGCCCCGCGTACCCCATCCGGCCGTCCCTCGCGGGGCGGCCGGCGAACTCGTGGAGCGCGCCGAGGCTGCCGGAGGTCCGCAGCCGTTCGGAGAGTCGGGCGGTCTCCTCGACCACCGCGGGCGGGGCGAGCCCGCGTAGCAAGTCCGCGGTGGGCGGGTCCTGGCCGAGGAGGTCGTCGAGGTCGTCGAGGTCGACGCTGATGATCCCGGAGCGGTAGATGTCCTCAGCGGTCGACCACCAGCCGTATGAGCGGGCCAGGCCGCGTTCGGCGCCGATGCCAGCGATGGTGCCGGTCGGGGCGTGCTGGTCGTGGTAGCGGTGGGTGCGCTCGGCCAGTTCGGCGGCGGGCCGGTCGGCCCATCCCTCGCCGTCGGGTTCGGGCCATGCCTGGGCCTGCTCCAGCCAACCGCTCGGGGTCGGGCGTAGGTCCAGCGCGCGGGCCGCCCACCGTGGGGGAAGTCCGTGGTGCGACGGGTAGGCCGCGGCGATCCGGTGCGCGGCCTGCGGGGTGAGCAAACCAGCCGCGACGAGCCCGTAGAGCCCGTAGTAGGGCGGTGACTGTTCTACGGCCGCGGCCATCCGCATCCCGAAGACTCCGCCCACCTCGGCCCAGTGCCGTGCCCCGAGGCTCTGCCCCCGAGGCGGGCGCACGACCGGCGCCTGGGCGGCCGCGGCCGCCGCGGCGGCGCTGACCTCGCCGGCCACCTGGGCAGTGCCACGCATCCGCGCGGCGAACCACCGCCCCAGTTCGCCCCTGGTCAGCTCATGGACCAGCGCCACGGCACCTTCACCACCTTGTCGGGGGGCGCGGAAGCGCCCGCTGGGGGCGGCCGGGTGGTAGCGCTGCACCGGCCACGAGCAGCAGCCTCAGTCCGGTCCTCATCGCTGGTCTCCGTCGTGGCCGCCGCGGCGGCGCAGGTTCCTGGGCAGTCTCTTGCCGTACTCGAGACCGTCCTCCAGGTCCCTGGCCACTTCGGCCTCGCGAGTGTCGGCGCCGATGTGCCCGGCGGCGGCGTCCATGAGCAGGGCACGGGCGCTGTTCTCATCAAGCTCACCCCCTGCGACCAGGCGCCCGAGAGTGCGGGCGGCCTTGAGCCGGGTGTCGTGGCGGGTCCCGGGCTGAGCGCCGGTGAGCTCCTCGAGCTCGTCGTCGAGGATCTTCTGCAGGTAGGCGTCCGCGCGTCGCCGGCTCAGCGCGAGCGGCTCCGCCGGTGGCGGCGGAGGGGGCGGTGTCAGCGCCGCGGCCAGCCAACTCGGAAGCGGCGCGACGGCGCCGGGCCGCGACACCCGGTAGAGCCCGTCCTCGCGGACCGACCCGGCGCCGACGACAAACCCGCCATGCCCCCTCGTGTCGATCTTCCACCCAAGTCGCGATTGCGTGTTTCTGAGCTCCAGCCCTTCGGGCATGAGGAAGTACCTGTGCTCGCCGGAAGAAGGTGTGGTCACGGTGTAGGTGTCGACCGGGTCCGGCTCGCCGGCCTGTGCGGCCAGGCGGGCCAGCACGTCGGCCCCACCGCGGGCATCGGGGAACTCGGCGGGCGGCTGGCTGCCGCGGTGCGGGTCCAGGTCGACGACCAGCACCCTGGCCTTTCCCACTGCCAGCCCCAGATTCCAGGGCCTGGCCGTCCACCACTCCTCGATCACCTGAGGGTCGCGGGTGGCCGCGGTCTCCCAGTCCTTCACCGCGGGCAGCTTGCCCCTGGGCCAGACCGGGAACACGTGAAGCCCGGCGGCCGCGGCGTCGAGCGCGGCCTGCATCAACCTCGTCGGGCGCGGGGCGCGCACCGGGCGGGCCCGGCGCGGCGCTCGCGCGGGCTCATACGGTGGTCCCGGCTCCGTCATGACGCCTCCCGGACGGTGATCGTCGCCAGACTGCCAGGTCGCCCCGACAGAACCGAGCAGCGCACGGCCCTGCCCGGGCCGTCTTGCGGCCGCGGTGCTGGTCGTCGGGGTGGTCATGACGGCACCTCCGTGCTGGTCGCGGTAGGGATCGGGGTGGCGGTCTGGGTGGGCTTCTCGTTGTGCACCGTGGTGCCCAGGGCGGGGTGCCAGCCACCGAGCAGGTCGCGTAGCTGGGCGATGACCTCGTCCGCGGTGAGCTCGTGGCGGTCGAACCGCGCGCACATCTCGTGCACCGCCGAGGGCTTGATCCGTGGTGCGCGTGCCCCGGCGTTGCTGCGCCCCGGACCGGTCTTCGCGGCGCGCGGTCGGGCGCGGCCCTGCCTCCAGCCCTGAACGGTGGTCAGCGGCAGCTTCAGGCGGGTGGCGATCTCGGTCCAGGTGTAGTCGAACTCCTCATTCAGCGAGGTCACCGCCTTGGCCTTGTCCCGGTCGGTGACGTCGGCCTTCAGCGCTGCGGCGAGCATCGCGAACAGGGCGTCGTCATCGGTGAGCTGCGGGCGCACGATGACCGGAACCCGGAGCAGTCCGGCGATCTCCGCCGCGGCGAGGCGCCGGTGGCCGTCGATGACCTCGAGGTCGGCCACGCCGTCGGCACGTTCGAACCGCGAGTGTGCCAGCAGCGGCTGCAGCACACCTTCCGCGCGGATCGACGCGGCGAGCTCGTCGAGATCGGTCAGCGTCGTGCGGATGTTGCGCGGGTGCATCGCCAGGCGCCCGCAGGAGACCAGCGCGGTCTTGCGGGGAAAGTCCCGCGGCTCAGCGACCGGTGCGGCCGGCCTGGTGTCGGCGGCGGTCGTGTTCGTGCGTGTCGTACTCACGGGCGTTCTCCCTGGTCAAGGTACGGTGCCGGTGAGACGGGCCAGTACAGACCGCCTGGCTCGTCTCACCAGCCTCGTGGGTGGATGCGGGTCATGCGGCCGGTCGGAACGATCGGCGGCTGCGGCGGTCCTGCCCGCGGGCGGTGCGGCGCTCGTACTCGTCCTCACCGCCCCACACGCCGCTGTCCTCGTGTGCGCGGCCCCAGTCCCGGCACTGCCGCACGACCGGGCATCGGGCGCACACCGCCTTGGCCTGCTCGGTCTGCTCCAGCGCGGGCCCGGCGTTGCCGACGGGAAAGAACAGCTCGGGTGACTCACCGCGGCACGCGGCCTTGTGTCGCCAGTCCATCTCGGTCTCCTCACAGGTCGTTCGGGCGGATACGGCTGGGCGCGCCGGCCCGGTCAGGCGAGGCGCTTCTCCATGCGGGCCAGGACGATCCCGTGGCACTCAGGCTTGGAGCAGACCTCCTGGTAGCCCCACCTGGTCCCGGAGAGGTGCTTGCCGCAGCCGCGGCACGAGCGCGGCTGCTCCCCGCCGGCGTTGTTGTTCTGGCGCCTGCTGTACCTGCTGAGCTTCATCCGGGTCTCCTTCTCTTCGCTGGTCGCCGCAGGTGTGCGGCTCATCCCGTGCTCTCCGAGCGAGGCCGGGTCCGGGCAGCGCCCGCCCCCCGAAGGGACCTGCTCTTGCTGGTCGCCCCGTCCGTCGGACGGGCTGGCCAGCCGCTCCGCTGGCTGCGTGTCGGCAGCCCTCGGGGCGGGGTGTGGTCTCTCCTCGCTTCGGCGCGAACCGGATGGCCCGGGTCCCGCCGACTAGGGCCGGGCTCGCCGCAGGCGACCGCGCGCGGCCGGAGCGCAGCGCAGGGCCTGGACCGGGGCGAGCGGGTCTCGGGCAGGATCGCGACGTCGACCAGCGAGGACGGCACCCCACCGCCAGCCGCTCCGCAGCTCACCGACATCTAAAGCACTGGCACACACCGGCGAGAGTCGGTGATCATGGCCGGTATGGGACGTCCGCAATGGCTCCCGGACGTCGTGGCCGGGCTCTGGATCGCCGAACAGCTGACGCGGCTCGACGGCACCGTCGGCCAGCACGTCCCCGCGGTCTTCGAGGCCTATGCGCGGGTCCTGCACCCGCCACACACCATGACCGGAGAGCCCGGCACCTGGGCGCAGGTCTGCGCCCGCACCGACACGATCGCTCACCCGCTGATGCAGTGGCCGACGATCTCCCGCACCCACGACGTGCCCGCCGTCGGTGGAGGGGTCACCCGCCGGTCCGCCTGGTTCGGGTCACCTCCGGAGCCGGGGAACCTCCCCGCGGCCGCTCTGGCCGCGCTGCTCGACGTGCTCTCCGAGTCGACCGGTGACCAGCAATGTGTGTTCGCGCTCTGGGAGGGTCTGGGGTGGGTCGACGGCCGCGGTGCCTGGTACCAGCGGCGCGACGCCGACGGGACCGTGATCGAGGAGGGCGAGCCGCCCTCGGCGTTCCCGCTCGAGGTCCTCGACGGGCCGCGTCTTCGGCTTCCCGGCCGCGACTACTTGCTGTTCGCTGGCCCGCTGGCCGACGCGACCGGCCTGGGTGACCCGCGAGGTGTCTGGCCGCAGTCCCCGAACCTGTTCTGGCCACAGGACCGGGCATGGTGTGTCGCCACCGAGATCGACTTCGATTCGACCCTGATCGGCGGGTCCCAAGCGCTGATCGACTCGGTACTGACCCATCCCGGGCTGGAGGCGTGGCCGGTCTCACCCGAGGACTCGCTGGCCTGGGACGCAGACCTGATCAACGGCTGAACGGTCTCGAGCGGCACCAGCGAAGGCTGGCGCGTGGTACGGAGCATGCAGACCCTCGGGCGGCCCGCGCGTGCGGGCCGCCCGAGGCGTGGAGGTCAGCCGACCGGCTGCGGCGCGGTGCTCGACGTGCTGCGCTGCTCGGTGCTCTGCTCGCGGTTGCGCTGCACCTTCTCGACCGTCGCCGTCTGGAACCGCAGGCTCACCGCGACCTCGCGGGCCTCGATCTTGGTGCGGCGGATGACCGTGTCCTCGCCGCCGGGCTCGCGGGACTCCTTGGTGAAGGAGTCGTCGACCTCCTCGCCGGTGACCACGACGTGCATGCCGGTGGCGAGGGTGTCGTAGACGTTGGCGGCGAGCAGCCCGAACACCACCACGTCCTTCCAGACCGTGGGGCGGTCCACCCACTGGCCGCTCGCCTGGTCGCGGCGCCGGGAGTTGATGGCGATGGAGAAGTTGACCACCGCGTTCCCGGTGCGCTGGCTGTGGTTGATCCGGATCTCGCGGCCGACGGTGCCGTGGAAGGTGTTCTCGTTCATGGTGGTGCTCCTGTCCGGTGGTCGGTGTGTTGGGGTGACGCGGCTTGCCTCAGCGCGCAGCTCGGGTCTGGGGCGGGGGTTCCGGCTCGTCCATCCCGGTCGTGACCGCCTCCACTCCTCCCGGCGGCCGAGCTCATCGACGGGTTGCGGCGGTCTCACCGGGATGGATGGGTGCGGGTTCATCGCCTCATGGCCCGGGGGGTGTGCTGACCTCCGGGCGTCTCCATCAACCACATCGACCCGTCCGGCCAGGAGCTGGCCGCGGGCGCGCACCGATCCGCTGCCCCGTAGTTGCGCCCGGATCAGCCACGGTCGCCCGTTGGGGCACCGGCCCGTGGGGGCTGTTCCTGACAGACGCCGGATGATGCGGCCAGGCAGTCTCAGGTCCTGGCCTGAGTTCCCGAGGGTCTCTAGAAGAGCTGGTGCTGGATCGGTCCTTCTGCAGGGGTGGACTCCCACCGACCGCCGCGGCCGTGCGCGCGGTCCCGGTCGGTGACGACCAGTTCCACCTGCTCGACCCGCGGACCAGGCACGTCACCTCCAGCTCGTGCGTGGGCGTGGTCGTCTTCGGCCTCGCTGAGCAGGGTCGGGAAATGCTCATGGCAGCCTTGCCAGGTCATCGTGCGGGAACTGAGCTTCCCCCGGTTTCCCGGAGTGCGAGTTACCTGTCGGCGTCGCGCTGGGCGCGACGATAGTTGTCCTCGTACTCGTCCGGGGAGAGGCCGCCGAGGCGGGCCTGGATCCGGCGCGGGTTGTACCAGCCGTCCAGGTAGCGGATCAGCGCGTGCTCGGCCTCGCGGCGGGTCGCGAACGTCGTACCCGGCCAGTACAGCAGCTCGATCTTGATCGTGGCCCACAGGTTCTCGGCGAGGGCGTTGTCGTAGCTGTCGCCTGTGGACCCGGTCGACGGGGCGACACCGGCGTCGACCAGGCGCTGGGTGAACCGCAACGCCGTGTACTGGGCGGGTTCAACCGGTCGATGCAACACCGGGCTGCGGGAGCGAGCGTAGTTGCTCTTCGAAGACCTCGGCAGGGGTCTTCCATCCGAGGACCTTGCGGGGTCGGTTGTTCAGTGCGTGAGCGACGGCCTCGAGTTCCTCGGCGGACCAGCGCGATAGGTCGGTTCCTTTGGGGAAGTATTGGCGCAGTAGGCCGTTGGTGTTCTCGTTCGTCGGGCGTTGCCATGGTGAGTGGGGGTCGGCGAAGAAGACCCGCGTCCCGGTCTCGACTGCGAACAGCGCGTGCCCCGAGAGCTCCTTGCCGCGATCCCAGGTCAGCGTCTTGCGTAGCTGTTCGGGCAGCTTCGTCATCGACGCGGTCAGCGCGGCGTTCATCGCGACGGCCCCGTAGCCGCCCAGCGACGGCCCGTTCTTGACATACGGCTTCTCGCCCCAGCCTTGCTCCCGCGGCAGGTGCACCAACAGCGTCGAGCGGCTACTGCGCTCGACGAGCGTGCCGATCGCCGACCTCCCGGTGCCGATGATCAGGTCGCCCTCCCAGTGCCCGGGAACGGCGCGATCCTCGGCTTCAGCGGGACGCTCGCGCAGGACGACATCGGCGGTCACGTGACCCTGCGCCTTGTTCCGGGATCGCGCCCGCGGCTCCCGCAGCGCACGCCCTGTCCGCAGGCACGCGACCAGCTCACGCTTGAGCGCACCGCGGCCCTCGATGAACAGCGATTGGTAGATCGCCTCGTGGCTGATGCGCATGGACTCATCATCGGGGAAGTCCACCTTCAGGCGCTGCGCGATCTGTTCGGGGCTCCACGCCAGCGACCATCTACGGTCTGCCCGGTGCGGCTTGTTGAGCCCCTTCCAGACCGGCGGTGTCGGACCCGCGACGATCGTGCCGTCAGGTCTACGGACGTTGCCCGCGAGCCGGTCTTGGACGTACTCGCGCAGCCGCGGGTTCTCGACCAGCTTCGCGGTCTTCGGGCGTTTCGCAGCCTGCTGGGCCTTCCACTGCGCCACCCCGGCGCGGTACTCCACCTTCCCGCTACGGGTGGCGGCGTTGCGGCGTAGTTCGCGTGAGACCGTCCCGGGGTCCCGCCCGATCGCCCTGCCGATCTCACGGACTCCCTTGCCCTTGGCGCGCAAGATCGCGATCTCCTCGCGTTCGTCGAAACTCAGGCAGCGACCCGACGGCTCGGTCAGCAAGATCGGCGGCATGCCGCCAGCGTGGCGAAACCAGCGGGCACCGACCGGCCACGACACGCCGACAGCCAACGACGCCTCCACCGTCGTGACACCCGTGGCGATCAGCCGCCAGAACTGTCGCTGCACCACCCGCGACGGCTCTGGCCGCCCAGGGGAACGCATCGGCGGCCGCAGCGCCCGATCAGCACGCCACTGCCGGCGAAGCCCCTCGGGCATATCGCCGGTCCTCCTGCTCCAGTCCTTCGTCGCCATCCCTGGACTCCTCCGTGATCAGGGTGTTGCGACGACCGTTTGAATCCGCCCTGGGATCCCTTATCGCTGTGAAAGATCAACTGCCCGGGTCGCAGGTCCCGGGAGCGCAGGGCGTGGTTGAGCGCGGTCAGCACCAGCGCCGTGGTCGCGCGCGGGTCGGTGGCCCATCCGACGACCCGGTTGGAGAAGGTGTCGCGCACCGAGGCGAGCCAGAGCACGCCCTCGCCGGTGACGATCCGGGTCAGGTCAGCCACCCACACCCGATTCGGCGCTGTCGCGGTGAAGTCGCGTTCGAGGAGGTCCGGCGCCGGCCGGTGGGCCGGGTTCTGCCGGGTGGAGCCGTGCTTCCAGCCGCGGCGCAGGTGCGCGCCCTGCAGTCCGTGCTCGCGCATGATCCGCTCGACCCGCTTGCGGCCCACGTGCACGCCCTGGCGGCGCAGCTCCAGCCACACCCGCGGCGAGCCGTAGGCGGCGGCGAACTCGCTCACCGACCGGATCTTCACGATCTGCTCGAGCAACACGGCATCGTCGAGCTGCCGCTGCGACGGAGCGGCTCGCCGGGCGCGCCAGTCGTAGTAGGTCGAGGACGCGATACCGAGGACCCGTAGTACGAGACCGGCGGGGAAGTCATGGGCATCGACGAAGCTCATGACCACCTCCGGGTCGGGCCGATCTCGCTGGCGAAATAGGCGCTCGCCGCGCGCAGGACCTCGTTGACCCGCCGCAGCTCGGTGTTCTCCTTCGCGAGCCTGCGGTTCTCGGCCGCCATGTCGGTCGTCGGCCGATCATCACGTTCGCCCTTGTCGGCCTCGGCCTGGCGCACCCAGTTGCGCAGGGCCTCGTGATGCACGCCGAGCTGCCCGGCGAGCCCACGGAACGTCGGACGAGGGTCGGACTCCCGATACAGCCGAACCGCTCGTTCACGCAGCTCATCGGGGTACTTCTTCGGTGCAGCCACCAGTGCCTTCCTTTCTGGCCCTCAAGATCGAACCAGCCTTCAGACACTCCGGCAAAGCGGGGGAACCTCAGAACGACGGCCGAGCGGATGCCAGGTCACTCGACGCACCGGCCTTCGCGGACACTGGATCGGGGGCCGGTCCGGCCCATCGACCGACATCTGGCCGTCGCAGCGCGGGCCCGTGAACCGGCGCGCCCATTGCAGATCGAGCCGATGCTCGGCCCCTGCCCGACCTCCTGTTGCCCGGACCGTGGTGGGTGCTGCCGGGCAGTGGAGCTGGTCGGGTGCGTCCCTGGGCACCCAGGCGCCCTTCAAGCGAGGGTTGGCCGGGGCGAGGGCGGTGTTGATGTAGAGCTGCGCGTGGCACCACTCGCACCGATCCCACGTCGGCCACAGCACCCGCTCCGCCCCGAGGAGCGGAGCCGGGTGCCGAGACTCTGTCATCGCGAGCCATCGCGGATCAGGGCACGCAGCATGCCCGGTTCGATCCCGGCCGCGGTGAGCTGGGTGGCCAGCCTGGTCAGGGGTAGGCCGGGGTGGGTCCGCTCGGCCACTTCGAGGGCGACGTTTGCGGTGGCGCCGTCGCCGTCGAGCAGCGCGGCGAGCGCGCACACCGTGGCGGCCTGCGCGCGGGAGCGGCCGGGCAGCTGCTGCACCATCCGCAGCCACGCGGCCCGCATCACCCCGTGCTCGGTGACCTCAGCGGTCCACCCGACCAGCGCGTCACGGCGAGCCGGGGTGCCGAGGGCGGCACCGATCCCGACGATGACGTCCTCATCGATCTCGTCGAGCCGTCCGTCCAGTACCTGCGACCCGAACTCCAGGACCGCGGCCGCCACCTCGGGGCCCTCGCCGTCGAGCATCCTGATCTGTTCGGCGCGCCGGCGGGCGGTGGCTGCGTCGATGCGGCTGTCGAGCTCGGCGGCGAGCTCGGCGCGGGAGCGGTAGTTGACCCGGCCGGTGGTCGCGACCGCGGTCACGGCAAGCACCGAGGAACCCGGGTCGTCGAGGATTCCCGCGTTCCCGCAGTCACACAGGCACTTCCACGGCATGCCCGCCGCGATCTGCGGAGTGTGCAGGGCCTGCTGGACCCGGACCCCGACACCGGCGAGCTGCTCGGTGACGGCGTCGACCAGGTCGGCCCGGTCGTCGTCACCCACGAGCACCAACAACGCGGTGAGTGGCTCGTCCGGCTGGTGCTGGTCGATCACCGCGGCGGCGTGCGCGGCCACCGCGGCGGTCTGGTCGCCGGCGGGTGGGAGGTCGACGCGCAGGGTGAGCCCGACGCGGCGCCCGGCGAGGGTGAGGATCACCAGCGAGTCTGCGGGGGTGAACCCGACCAGCGTCGGGACCGAGGCGATGATGCCGTCGCCGCTGTTCAGACGGACCGGGCGGGCAGGCTGAGGTGTCGTGGTCATGGTCAGGCTCCGTTCCGGGCCGGGGTGTTCTCGCCGGTGCAGCGCCGCGTCCGCAACGCCGTGTTCTGCGCGCTGTAGTGGTTGTGCGGGTGCGGGTGCCCGCGGTGGTCGAGAGACTTGAGCTGGTCGCAGCCGGTGCAGCGGCCGTAACGGCCGCTCGCGGGCGTGCGGGTGGTCTCGGACATGACGGAACTCCTCAGGACGAGGTCGGCAGGACAAGAGCGGGCGAGGGTGCGGGCCCCGGGGAAGCGGGGCCCGCACCACGACGTGCGCGGTCGACCCGGTGCGCTCAAGGTCAGCGGCTGGGTGTGCGCATCCGGGCTTCGAGGGCGGCGTGGTGGTGCCAGGCCACCAGCGCGCCGGTGTAGCGCGGGCTGGGGGAGTAAGTGCGGTTCTCCTCGCCGATCGGCTCGCCGTCGATGGCCAGCCTCCAGCCCATGTGGTGGTCGTGGGCGGTGCGGAACCAGCTGACCGCGACGCGGACCGTGGTGAACGGGATCGCGAGGTCCAGCGTCACCGAGCAAAGGCTGATCGGCCCGGCATCGCAGCTGCGCGGCTGCGGGCAGATGTCCCAACGCTCGGTGCACGACCACTCGTGGTCGGAGTAGCGCAACCGCTCCGGGCGCGCCTGCAACCGGATGGCGGTCTCGACGAGCAGCCCACGGGCGTACTCGTGGGCGCCGTAGCCGCCCGGGCGACTGCGGTCACGCGGGATGTTGGTCTCGACAGTGTCGGGCAGCACGTAGCTGCGCATGTAGTCGAAACGGTCGAAGCTGTTGATCTTTCCGGTGGGGTCGAGCACGTCCGGTGGCCTCCTTCTGAGGAGAGGGGCGGGCCCTGTCTGGGCCCGCCCGCGGGCGGGTCAGAAGCCGGGCTCGTTGAGCGCGCCGCCCAGGTCGGCGCCGATGCGGTCCTGGTTCGCCTCGCGGTCACCGAACTCGCGCCACGCGCCCTCGGAGTCGAAGCCGACGGTCGTAGCGGTGGTGGGGGTGGTGGTCGCGGTGCGGAACATCAGGGCCTCCTGCGGGTCGGTGCGGCTGGAACGCGGCTCTGCCTCAGCGCGGGCGGTCGGGGTCCCCGCAGGGGACGGGCAGGGGGTTCCGGCTGGCCCATCCCGGGTGTGACCGCCTCACCCCGACCGGCGGCCGCGCGCGCTAACCGGCACGCGGTCTCACCGGAATGGGTCGGCCGGGTTCATCTGCACGCTCGCCCCGCCCGTCTGTGCTGACCTCCGGGCGATCCAGTCGTGCCGACCCACAGGTGGCCGCGACCCGCGTCGCAGCCACCGCCCCCACACTGACCCACCTGCACCGAGCAGCCCGGCAGCCGACCCTTTCCGTCCCGAACGGGAGGACCCTGCGGGCTCGACGGATCTCGTCCTGCCAGGGCGAGCGGGAGCTGGAGCGCGGGGGCCGAGATCGGCCCGCCGCGCTCCAGCTCAAGCGGGCGGCTCTGTGACCGCCCCGGCGTTGGTCCCCTCCGGACCGATGCCCGTGTCCGAGGCGCCCTCGGCATCCGAGGGGTTCTCGACTTCGCCGGGGGCCGGGGTCTCGGGGTCGATGACGAGTTCCTCGACGTGGGTGGGGGTGTAGCCCCAGCCCTTGAGCGCCCTCATGTAGGCCGCGGCGCGGGTGTTGGGCAGGGCGTGGCCCGTGCGCCAGCTGGAGCGGTGCAGGCTGTCCTCTTCGGCCGCGAGCGCGACCGCGAGCATGACCTGGGTGGACTTGCCGGCCCTCGCCCCATCGAGCAACGCCAGCAGCGGGTTGGGCTTGCCCGAGTACCAGCCCTGCGGCACCTCGACGCCGAGCAGTGCGCAGGCGAGCTGGTTGCCGCTCTCGAAGGCCTTGCGCAGCTCGTGTCCGCCGGTGGCCATCGCCGTGGCGACGAACAGCGCGGCGTTGTTCGGCGCGGACTTCCGCGCGAGCAGGGCCTTGACGAACTCACGGCGTACCGCGACCGCGGCGTCCCAGGCCTTGTTGCCCTCCACGACCCGCTTGCGTTCGACCCGGGCGACCTCCTTCTCCGCAGCGAGCTCGTCCTCCGACTTCGACTCGTCGGCTTCAGCGGTGCTCACGCGGCGCTCGTAGTAGGGGGCGTGGCCGTGACGGTCGGGGTCCAGACAGTAGGCGATGGGTTCGACGGACGGCTCGTTCGACGACCAGTGCCGCGTGACCTCGAACGCGATCGCGTGGCCCGGGCAGTCCTGGTGGTCCTCGGCGCTCAGCCGGGTGTACTGCGGGTCCTCGACGCGCGGGCGCAGCTCGGTCAGCGCCCGCGCGGCCGGGTGCGCCTGGGTGTCCGCATCACCTGCCTCGTCGGTGCGCAGCACCGTCGAGCCCTGCTCGACGGCCTGCTCGACGGCCTCGGCCAGCAGCCGACGGTCCTCACGGTCGTTGCGGGCGCGCTGCGCGGTGTGGGCGAAGCGCCCCGGCTCGCTGGCCGCGCACACCGTGAGCGCCTTGACCGCCTCGATCCCCTCGGAGGTGCCGTCGTCGAACTCGGAGATCACCGCGGCCTGGTCGAGGGTCAGCTCGTACCGGGCCATCGCCTTGGCCGCGATCTCGCTGGCCGCGACCCGCGTGGTCTGGCGGATCCGCGCCGCCGGGGTGCGGGTCTGACGGGCGATCTGCGCCGCGCTCAGCCCGAGATCGAGCAACTCCTGATGAGCGGCGACCTCTTCGCAGTCGCTGATCCCAGAGCGATGATGATTCTCACCGAGCTGGTCGACGATGCGGGCGATCTGTCCCTGCGGGTCGGCTTCCGTCGGGTCGTCGTCAGGCTCGAGGAACACCCGCACCCGCGGCAGACCTACCTTGAGCGCGGCCAGGGTGCGGCGCTGGCCCTTGCGCACCACCAGGGCCCCGTCCTCGCGGCGGCGCACCGTGATGGGCTCGCGCACTCCGCGGTCGCGGACGTCGGCGACGAAGTGCGCGTCCAGCCGCACCTCGGTGCGGGTATTGATCCCGACGACCAACTCGCCCGGGTCCATCCACATCAGGACGCCGAGATCTTCCGCTTCGGCATCCGGAGTCGTGAGTGGGTCGTTGTCGCTGCTCGCGGCTGGGGCGACGGTCTCCGCCGCGGTCTCGGCGGCGGAGCCGCCATCGTTGCTGCCGTCGACGGTGCCGGTGAGTTCGGTTGTGCTCACGCGAACCTCCACGAGGTGAGTCGGGCCCCGCGACCCGGAAGGGTCGTGGGGTGCGTCCCGGGGTGGGACGCACTCGCCCGGGGCGCCCCTGCGTCCCGGGGTGGCGGGGGTTCGCGCTGGCCCGGGCGGTGTGGACCCGCTGCCTCTCGCGCGGGTGGCTTCTTGCCCCGATGGGTTGGGCGTCGAGGCGGGTTCATCCGTGCCGGAGCCGGCGGGGTTCATCGCCGGGCCCGGCCGCAGGGATGCCAGAGTGCGAGTCCCACAACGCGGGCCGCCGCCCTCGCGGCCCGCCGCTCGATCCCTTCCGCAGTCCGGCGCGGGACCACCCACCCAGCTGTCACGCGTCTCCGGTGTCTCTGGTCTCCGCGGGTTCGGCGAGCTCCGTGAGCTGGTTGTGGACGCTGGCCTCGACCCTCTTCCATTCCGGGCTGGTGAGCTCTCCGCGGTTGGCCATGAGCCGAGCGCTGAGCACGGCCTCCACCGCGATCGCCGCCCAGCGGGGCGAGTCCGGCGTGATGTGGTCACGCAGGTGCTCGTAGCGAACGGTGTGCGTGGCGCCGCCACCCATGATCGGGGAGGGCACCGACACGCTCTTGGCGTTCGCGCGGACCACGACATACCAGCCCGACTGGTAGCGGATCAGGTCTCCACGGCTGATGTCGTCGCGGCGGTAGTCGGTGGCCTGCCCATTGGTGATCTGCTCAGCGCGCACCTGCTGCCAGTGGGCCAGTTGAGAGCGGGTGTGCTCCTCGCGTTCGGCGAGTTCGGCGTCGCGCCGGGCCCGGACCTCGTCGGTGATCCGGGTGTCGGTGGGCAGCTCGGCGCGTTCGCGCATGTACCGGTTCAGCTCTGCGGTCAGAGTGCGGATTCGATTGGCGACGGTCTCCGGGTTGTGCCGGTGCCGCATGTGCGCGGCCGCGGTGGCCGCTGCCTCGGCGGTCTGCCCGGCCTCGCGGTCGAGCTCCACCGACCGTGCCATATTCGCGCGCGCCCGCTCCCGCCGCCGCGAGTCGCGCCCGTAAGAGTGGTGGTCGGTCAGGAGCGGCTGGCCGAGCGGTATGTGGTCGAACACCCGGTTCGCTGCCTCTTCCCGGCCGGCGGCCTCGGTGGCGAGGCGGTCGGAGCGGGCGGTGAGCCGATCCGCACGCTGCTCGGCGCGCACGGACCGTTCCGTTTCGGCCTTGGCCATCGAGCGAGCGGTGGTGTCGATGCGGACCTCGACGGAGAACCCGGCCGATTCCAAGGCCTGCACGGTGCGGTCGATCGCGCCGAGCTTGGCGGGGCGGTCCTGGCTGTGCTGCAGCCGGTAGTCCCCGACGGAGCGGCGAGCCAGCCAGCCCAGTGACCGCAACGTCCGGTAGAGGTCATCGGCTCGCTCCACACCCTCGAGGCAGGTGCCCTCGGCGTAGGTGTGCTCGATGAGCAGCTGCCGCCGCGGCTGCGCCGGCCCGAACGTGGGTTCGGGCTCGTGATCGGGGTCCCCGACGATCCGGAACGCGGTCTGGGTAGCGGTGACGCCGGGATGAAACTCCGGGCGCACCGCACGGACGACGATCTGGGCGGGGTCGTGCGAGCCCGCGCGCAGAACTCCCGCGCGAGTCTGGGCGTCGGGCAGGTCCCGGTAGACCCAGTTGCGGTGCGCCGATCCGATCACGGTCAGGAACTCACCACCGGAGAGGGTGCCCGCGGCGTAGCCCTGGGCCGGCGCCACCGGCGGCGGTGTCGGCGAGGCCTTCGGCGGCGCCCCGCGAAGAGCCGAGTTGGGCTGCTGGGCGTGGGGGTCTGGGGTCATGATCGAAGTAGTCCTTCTGTGAGGTCGTGTCCCGCTCGGATGATCGGGACCGGATCTGTTGGGGCCTCGTGGGTGGTGGCGGCCGCGGCGCACACCAGGTCGTTTCTGGGGCAGGATGCGGGGCATGAGTGATCGCGGTAGGTCTGATGGCCCGTCGGAGAGCGCCGGTGCGGCCGCGGAGGGCCTGCTCGACCAGGTCCTCACTCAGGCCGGGATCGATGCCGTGCGCGCGGCCCTGCGCCCGGCGGAGACTCCGGAGCAGATCGCCGAGAGCACCGAGGCCGTACGGGCGGTGATCGGCTGGGTCGAGGCCGAGCACGGCCTCGATGCCGTCCGGGACCTGCTGCTGCTCGCCTACTTCGACCAGGCCGAGCTGCTGTCGATGCTGGCTCAGCTCGATCAGCGGGACGCCGAGACGCTCCTCGACGACCTGACCCACGACATCCCCCGCCCCCGCGGGCTCTGAACCGAGTCCGGGGGAGCGGCGTCAGCGTGGCTTCGAGGTAGGTCGATCTGAGGTCTGGTCGTTGAGCAGCCCCAGCGCGCGCTCCACCAGGTCGCCGGGTTCGAGTCCGCCCTGCCGGGCCAGGTCGAAGACGTCGCCGAGTAGGTCAGCGGCGACCTCGGTGAGCACGTCTGGGTCGCTGGTCTCAGCGGGTTCACCTCCGCATCGGTCCGCGTAGAGGGTCAAGGCGACGGGCACTCCCTCCGTGTCGTCCCGCTCCTCTCCCTGGCCGTCGAGCGTGCCGGACGCCGAGGCTGTCGAGCCGGGGTGGCGGTAGGCGTCCGGGAGTTCAGGGCCTTGGTCGCAGCAGTTCTCGCCGTAGCATTCCTGCCCGTAGCAGCTCTGCGCTTCGGCCAGGCGCAGCCCGGGGTCACGTCGACCACGGACCAGCCCGAGTACCAGCGAGGTTGCGGACTCGTCGAGCCCGAGGCCGATCCGGGTGAACCACGCCTCGACGACGTCCTGCAGGTCGAGCCGGCGGTCGCCGGAGTCGTGACCGGTGGTCCACGGGGCCTCGGCGGTCTTGATGTCCAGGAAGAGCCGGATGATCGCCCGCACCGCGGGGATGCTGACGTCCAGCGCCACCGGAGCGGGTCCGGGCGGAGGCGAGAAGATCGCGTCGAGGTGACGCTGTCGGGCGTCGTCTCCGGTGGTCTGTCGCGGGATCGCGGTCGTGCGGGTGTCGTCGGTGCTGGTCAAGGTGTGTCAGGTCCTCTCGAGCGCAGGGGGACGGGCGGCCCCGCGTACTGCGGGACCGCCCGTCGGGGGCGTAGGGGTCAGCGGGTGGTGGCGTGGGCTGCGGCGAGGCTCATCGCTCGCAGACCGAGGCGCTCCATCTCGTAGGCGACGTCGGCGTTGTCGACCCGCTGCGCTGCGGAGGTGACCGCGTGCAGGACACCGCCGGAGGTGCAGTCGCCACCGGCGATGAAGTCGCGCAGGATCGCCTCCTGCTGCTCGCCGGTGAAGTTGAGCTTTTTCGAGACGTGCTCGATGGCCTCGGTCGGCTGCCCGATCGGGACCCCGGCCTCCGCGGTGATCGCGTGCAACTGGACACGGACGAAGTCGGGGTCCAGGAACGCCGAGACGGCGTCGCGGGCCTTCTTCCCGATCAGCTCCAGCGCGGTGGCCTGGGTGTCGGCGCTCCACCGGATCTGGCCCTCGTCGAGCTTGCCGCCCAGGTGCACCTCGGACAAGGCGTGCTTGTTGATGGTCATACCGTTGTTGCAGACCTGCACCACCAGCTGCGGCGTGATCTTGAACCGGCCGTGGCCGGTCTCGGAGTTCGACACCATTATCTTGAGCCGGCAGCCGGGCATCCTTGTCGTGCACGACGGGATCTCCGCATCCCCCAGCTCGCGTCGTGGATGCGGTTACCTTCTGCCGTCCATCACGGACGAGCGGGAGGTTCGATGCGCGTGCAGCGTGTGCTCATGCAGGACTCGGGCGCGGAGTCGTGGACGGTGCTCGGGGAGGATCTGAACCCGGTCGGGCCGGTGGAGCAGTTCCTCGCTTACCTGGCGGCCATCGAGCGGTCGCCGAACACGATCAAGGCCTACGCCCATGACTTGAAGGACTGGCTGCTCTATCTGACTGGCGGTGGATGGGACTGGCGGACGGTGACGGTCGAGCAGCTCGCGGGGTTCATCTCGTGGCTGCGGCTTCCGCCAGCGGCCCGCGCCGGAGAGGTTGCGGTCCTCCCCTCGGCTGAGGCCTACTGCGCGCCGTCGAGCGTGCAGCGCAAGCTCTCCGCGGTGACAGCGTTCTACGAGTTCCATGCCCGTCACGGGGTCGAGGTCGCGGGCCTGCTGGTGCAGCTACGCCCTGCCGGTCGCCCGCAGGGTTCCTATCGTCCGTTTCTGCAGCACGTGGCCAAGCAGCGTCCGCAGCGCCGACGGACGATCACGGTGAAGAACATGCGCCGGAAACCGAGGGTGCTCACCGCCGAGCAGGCTCAAGCGATCTTGGACGGATGCGAGCACCTGCGCGACAGGCTGCTGTTCGCCGTGATGCTCGATACCGGGGTCCGCATCGGTGAGGCTCTGGGCCTGCGCCACTCAGATCTAGAAGTCGCCGAGCGGACCGTGACGGTGCGTCCCCGCGCCAACGACAACCGGGCCCGCGCCAAGGGCGAGAGGTCGCGGACCATCCCGACGAGCCCTGGGCTGATGCGTCTCTACGCCGACTACCTCAACCGCGAGTACGGGTCGCTGGACTCCGACTACGTGTTCGTCAACCTCTGGGCCGAGCCGTTCGGGCGTCCCTGGACCTACCGAGCTGTCTACGACCTGGTGCAGCGGCTACGGGTGCGGACCGGGAGCGACTTCGAACCGCACCAGTTCCGTCACACGTACGCGACATGGCTGCTGCGCCGGGGTGCGGGCATCGAGGCGGTCAAGGAGCTCCTCGGACACCGATCGATCAGCACCACGATCGACACCTACTCCCATCTGACCGTGGAGGACGCACGCAGAACCCTGCAGGACGCGGGATGGTTCACCGGCCGGGAGGTGCGTCTGTGAACCGCGCACCGACGCCGTCGGAGACCACCAGGGCGGAGAAGACGTCGTCGGGGCTGCTGGAGAAGCTGCTCGCCGAGCTGCGGCCGGAGTTCCGGGTCGAGGTGTTGCTCCCCGACCCTCAGGACCCCGTTCTCGGCTACGCCTGGTGCGAGGTTCCCGGCTGCGACCGCCCGGCGCACGGCCAAGGTCTGTGCAGCGGCCACCGCACGCGATGGCGCCAGCGGCGCCGGCCGCCACGACAGGAGTTCCTCGACAATCCCGGCCCGCCACTGGTCGGGCGCAGAGAGCTGGAGCCATGCGGTGTCGAGAGCTGCGGATACGCCCGCGCCTCCCACGGTCTGTGTCGCCGCCACGCTCTGCAGTGGCAACGCGCTGAACGGCCACCAGTGGACGAGTGGGCGGCCACCGCGGCGGCCGTCCCCGACTGCGGGCGCCGAGCCTGCCGGCTGTCGTTCTGCAACCTGTGGGTCGACACCGCCACCGGGACCTTCTGCCATCCCCACACTGCGCGCTGGCGCGGTTACCGGGATTCGACGACGGTCGAGGAGTTCGTTCGACTCTGCGACGAGCACGGCGCCGCCCGAATCGACTTCAGTCGCCTGGCAAGACAAATCCGTCTGGAAATCCAGTACGCCACCCAGTATCGCCACGACGAAGCCCGCCGCCCGACTCCCCACCACGTCATCAACACCGCGATCACGATCGTCGTCGACAGCCGCGCCGACTCGCTCTTGGATCTCTCCATCCCGCAATGGCGCCGATTGTTCCTCGACCGCCGGACCAGCACTTCTCGAGGTCGAATGACCGCGCCGGAGTCGTTCATCCTCGGCGCCCGCGAAGCCGTCGAGAAATTGCGCGACGGCAGCGGCTGGGACAGCGAGTTCCACCGCGACGTCTGGCGGCTGTCGGCACTACCCGGCATCACCCACAACGCGACCCGGTCACGAGCCGGCAGCCGTCTTCGGTTCGACCGGATCACCCAGCCCTGGCTCCGCGAGCTCACCAAGCGGTGGATCCGGTGGCGCCTGGCCTCCGGACGGGCCGCGACCACGGTGATCGTGGAGATGTACTCTCTCACCGCCTTCAGCGAGTTCCTCGCCGAGACACAACCGTCGAGCACCGGACTCGGTGACATCGACCGCGCCACGCTCGAACGCTACCTGGTCTGGCTGACCGGACAGCCCGGAGCGGTGCGCACCCACGCCGGCCACGTGCTCGCGGTTCAGCGGTTCTTCCTCGACATCCGCCGCCACAACTGGGACGACCGACTCCCGGCCTCGGCAGCCTTCTACAGCGAGGACATCCCCCGGACAGAACAACGCATCACACGTTTCCTCGTCGAGCACGTCATGGCCCAGATCGAGCAGCCGGCCAACCTGAAACGGTGGAGTTCACCAGAAGGAAGACTCATCACCATCATCTTGATCCGGTGCGGTCTACGCATAGCCGACGCATGCACCCTTCCTTTCGACTGCGTGAAACGCGACGGCCAGCAAGCACCCTATCTCCTTTATCGCAACAACAAGATGAGGCGAGAAGCCGCGGTTCCCATCGACGAGGAACTGGAGGCCGAGATCCGGGACCAGCAGCAACGAGTACTGCAACGATGGCCCGGCGGCGGCCCGCACCTGCTACCGCGACTCACCGCGAACGCCGACGGGGCACGCCCCTACTCGCCGGGAACCTACGTCAGCCAACTGAACCGCTGGGTTGCCGAGAGCTCCATCCGCGACGAGCACGGCCGAGCCGTCCACCTGACCCCACACCAGTGGCGACACACCTTCGCCACCCGGCTGATCAACCGGGACGTCCCCCAGGAGGTCGTCCGCGTCCTGCTCGACCACGAGTCGACACAGATGACCTCCCACTACGCGAAGATCACCGACCAGACCGTCCGTCGCCACTGGCAGGCAGCCACGAAGGTCGACATCAACGGCCGCCGAGTAGCCCTGGAACCGGACGGGCCGCTGGCCCAGGCACAGTGGGCGAAAACCCGCTACGGGCTCGCCACCCAGACCCTCCCCAACGGCTACTGCGGGCTCCCGCTGCAGCGCACCTGCCCGCACGCCAACGCCTGCCTCACCTGCCCGGTGTTCCTGACCGGACCCGAGTTCCTGCCCGAGCTCCGCGAACAACGCGAGCGCACGCTCACCCTCATCGACATCTCCCAGCGCAGCGGCCACAGCCGCGTCATCGAGATGAATCGCCAGGTCCTGCACAACCTCGACCGCATGATCGACGGAGTCCAGAACGACCCGCAGGACGCCGACGATGCGAGCCGATAACAGCGGCCACATCACCGCCCATGCCCGCCGCCGCGCGGCCGCAACCCGCAAACGCGCCGTCGCCGCACTGCGCCGCATGGACAACACCGGCGCGAGCATCAGCATGAACGCCGTCGCCCGCGAAGCAGGGGTCTCCCGCTCCTGGCTCTACCAACAACCCGACCTCCGAGCCGAGATCGAACGTCTCCGCAGGAGGCGAGGCGCTCCACCCCCGCGGCGATCGGTCCCCGACAGGCAACGAGCCACCGAGGCCTCCCTGCTCCAGCGCCTCGAGTGCGCGACAGACAGGCTCAAGCAGCTCGAGAAGGAGAACCGCGAGCTTCGTCAAGCACTCGCCCTGGCCCTCGGAGAACGCCGCACCCGGGCCTACGTCGGCAGCCGACACGACACGCCGACCAAGAAGTCTGCACCGATCATCGGGCCCTGCTGACCACGCGTCAACCACACCGTCCAAAAGACGTCGTCGCAGCTCAGAGGCATGGTCAACACTGCAGCTCAAGATAAACAGCACGAACCCGGCGAAGACCAGCGGGTTGTCCGCTCCGCGGGCCCCGGTGAACGGGCTGCGGTAGCCGGCCAGCAGCTCCGGGGCCATCTCGGCGACCTCGGCCGAGCGGACCTTCACATACATGTGGGTCTCGGTGAGGTCGGCCTGGGTGATCTCGACCTGTGCTCCTGCTCGGCGGATGCCCTCGAGCACCGACATCAGGATGTCGAGGTTGTCGACGATCTTGTAGGAGTCCGAGAGCATCGCCCGCAGCACACCCGGCTCCGCCGACGCGGTGTCGCGCAGGCCGCGGACCAGGAATCGGCGGTCGGGCTTGTCTGCCAGCCAGGCGTTGACGTTGGTGCCGTACAGGTCGGTCTTCGCCGCGCGCATCCGCCGCAGGTAGGGCAGCGGGATATCGAGCTTGGCGGCCAGGTCCGCGTCCGCCGACGCGGTCGGGTTCAGTACCGCATCGCAGGTCGTGACCCCGTCCACGGTCAGCTGGTGGTCCGCGCCCGCGACTCGCAGGGCGCCGTCGACCACCCGCAGGTTCCGGGCCGAGGAGACGACGTCGAGCTTGGCGTCCTGCTGGGCGCGCAGGACATCGACGATCTCGGGCAGGGCTGCGTTGCGGCGGGTCAGCAGCTCGGTGGCGTTCATGGCGACTCCCGATGGAGCGAAGGACGCCCCGGGAACCCGGCGAGGGGGGCCGTCGGGCCCGGGGCGGCCTCACCGCGGTGGTGAGGCGTGACTCGCCCGCGCCCCGGACGTGGCGCGGGCGGGGGCCCCGCGCTCGCCCGACCGGCGTGAGATCACCACCTCGACCCGGTAGCCGAGCTCCACGACTGCAGCGGTGATCTCACCCGCGTCGGGCCGGGCAGGCGGGGCATCGGCCGGGCAAGCCACGGCCGGGGCGCAGAGTCACCACGTCCTCACCCCCGCGGCGAGACTGCTGCGGCAGCGGCTCGACCTGCGGAGACAGTCCACGTCGCACCACCACCGGGATTCCCGGACTTACCGAGGACTATCGATTCGCCCGAACTTCCAGACGGGAAGAGATATCTCTCTAGGTATCCAGACAAGAGCTTTGACTTCCATACAGCCCAGCAGAGACGGAATCGAAGTCCGCACGCAAATTCCAGATGGTTCACCGCTGACACAGATACTCTCTAGATTGCCGCACAGTCGGAAACTGTTCGACTCAGCCGACTTCGACGCACGTACCGAATTCCCTGCGTACTACTCCAGGTGGGCATTAGGTCGATGAAACCAGAATACTCAGAGTTCCCTGACCCATCCGATCATGCCGTTGACCAGCGGTTTTGCACATCGACAGAGCAGCAAGCGAGGACGTCCGGGAGACGTCGAACCACCCCGGAAACAGACTATTGACAGCCTCGCATAATTGGGCGCCGATTCCTCATGTCAGACGGAGCGACGCTCCCGCCCGGCCGCGACAGTCGGCACGGACACCATTTCTCACGGAAGGCGGGCTCGATCCCGCCCTACAACAGCTGCAACTCAAAAGGCCCCGGGCGTGGACGTGGGGTGCGCCCGGTGTGCCGGTTGGTGCGCCGGGTCGGGTCGGGAGGGCTGGTCCACCGCGACGCCCGGGCGGGATGGAGCGGTCTGCACGGGTAGCTACCAAGCTGCTGCACGTTCCCCGGACGCGACGAACGGACCCGGTCGGACCCGCCGTCGCGCTCGGCGGGTTGACCTCAGGTGTTCTCGGTGATGGGCGGCGGCTTGATCACGTACTTGGGGAGGACGGCGTCAGGATCGGTGATGATCTCGTCGCCGTGGCGAACCCACTGGTTCCGTAGGTATTCGCGGGCGCGTTCCTCGCTGATCTTTGCCGCGAGCATCCTCTCCAGCACCGTCGCCGGCGGGGCGGTCTCGGTGCCGGGGGAGTCGGTGTCTGCCACGTCCCGCACGCTACGTCGCAGGGCCGACAGCTCCGGGTCGCCACGCGGCCTCGCTCGGGTGCCGACGCTCACGGGCGCGCGGGCATACGTCGAGGGGCCCCCGGTTCGGGGGCCCCTCGACGCGGTGGAGGTGGATCAGGCCTTGATGATGCGGACGTTGTGGGCGATGTCGATCGGCGTCGCCGCGACGATCTGGTGCTCCTGCCCGCAGTCCGGGCAGGCGATCAACTCGCCCACGTCCCAGCGCCCCCGCCGCATGTCGGCGGTGAAGCCCTGGTCGCACGCGTCGCCGAGGTCGATGATCGTGCCCGGGCTCAGGTCGAGACCGGACTCGTCGAGGCTCGCTGCGGTGGTCTTCTCGGCCATCGGATGCTCCTTCGCTGTGGAGTTGTGCTGGAACCGCGGCTCGTCCCAGCACGGCTCGTTCGGGGTCCCGCAGGGACCGGCGGGGGTTCCGGCTCGCCGGACCGGGTGTGATCGCGTCAGCGACCCCGCCAGGGGCTTGTCTCACCCGCGTCGGGGTCGGGTCGGGTCCATCGACGGCTCGCCTCGGGCGGGGTGTGCTGCCTTCGGGCGGTTCTTCCTGCCGCGACTCCGCTGTGAAGGCGCGTCCGGTCGAGTGACATCGCACCGAGAATCGAACATACGTTCGCGTCGGGCGGTAATGTGCTCGTCGGTCGTGGGCCGGGATGGGGAAGATCCCGGCCTCACGACCAGCGGTGTTTTGGACGTGGGACGGTCGAGCTGGTCGGGGAGGGTGGTGGCGTATGGGTGGGTCGAGCCGGTACGACCGCAGGATCGATGTGGACGCCGAGCACCTCGCCGAGGCCCGGGACTTCCGGGAGCTCGCCGCGGCGTTGCGCGATCAGCACGACGGAACGATCCCGGACCGACAGCTGGCCTGGCAGGTGGCCGGGGTGCTCTCCGCGGCCGCGGGCGAACTCGCCAACGGTCGAGCGTTGCCGCTGGAGCTGCGCCGCAGCGTCCGCGGCGTCGCCGGAGCCCTGCGCGACGCCCTGGGCGCCTGACGCGGGCGGCCGGTCAGGCCTCGGGGGAGCGGGCGCCGCCGCGGAGGATCCGGAACACGGTGCAGACCCAGTTCCCGAGAGGGTCGGGCTCGAACCGTGCGACGACCGCTTGCGGGTGGTGGCCCAGGATGATCAGTGCGTTGGCCTCGATCACCCACCGCTGCGGCTGTGCGGCGTGCCAGCTGCGCAGCCGCAGCGCGGGCAGGTCCTTCAGACTCGGCTGCAGCAGCTTGAGGTAGTGCACCACCTCTGGTGTCGCATGCCGCGACGCTGCCGCGAGCGGTCGACGGCCGCTCGCAACCTCGAGCAGGACCCGCACGGCCGTCTGCGCGACTCCCAGGGCCGCGGCGTCGGGCTCGACGTCGGGCACGAGCGGCCCGTCGTAGACCGAGTTGGCGATAGCAGGGTCCAGGTCTGGGACGTGCCCGCAGGTCGGGCACTGGTGGAGCTTGCCGGGTTCCAGAGCGGAGAGTCGCTGCCAGGGCCTGTCGACGGGGATGAAGCTGTAGCCGGTGGAGCTGTCGTGGGAGACGCGATAGGTCATCAACATGGGCCGGGCTTCCTCGTAGGACGCCTGCACCGACACGGAGATCGGGTGCACCGGCGGAGGGGCGTCGATCGGTGGCCGCCGGCGGGGACGTGCAGGCCCGCCGACCGTGGGCTGGGGGCAGGGCTCGCCGAAGGTGACCGCGCAGCGGCCGGAGCGCAGCGGAGGGCCTTGACCACGCTGGCCCGCGGGCGCGGGAACGTCCCACTGCCGGTGGCGGCGATCCCGTACTCCACCTTCATCTCCCCCCGGGGACCTCCCTGCTTAGCCCATCGACGGTGGCGAAGTTGTCCACAGATCGGCCATTGACGGCCGCGGCACACCGGGGTGCGTCATGGTCGGGCTCATGCAGTTCACCGCGCCTGTTATGGCGCCTCTCACTGACCGCTCCACGGCGGGTGTGGCGTTCGCCGAGTCCGCGAGGCTGGTGTCGGACTTCGCCCGCTATCTGGTCCCCGGCGCTGCGGCCGCGCCCCCGGGTGTTCTGGTCGGCGACGCACTCAGGCTGCTGGAGCTCGCGCAGCGGACGCTTCAGCGTGCGGTCGAGGTCGAGCTCGCCGCGGGTCGCTCGTGGGAGCTTGTCGCTGCAGAGCTCTGCGACCGGCCGGCCGCCTCACCGCGCTCTGGGCCGGCCGCCGGGTCTTCGGTGGGGAGCAGCGAGGCCGGAGTGCGGGCGCTCGTCGTCGCGGCGGATCCAGCCGCGGAGGTTCTTGCCCAGGCCGAGCAGCTCGATGAGTGGAGCTGCCGCCACCGAGAGGAGGACGAGCTCGACGACGGTGCATGCCCGGTGTCATCGGCGCTGGAACGGATGGATCCGCCGGCCGAGCTGGCCCACTTGGAACGGCTCGAGGGCTGGTTACTCCACAGCGAAGAGTTCTCAGCGCAGCAGCGACGACAGGCGCTGCATCGGCTCCGGGCTCGCCGGCAGCACCTGGAACTGCTCAGCGGGGCCTGAGCGGGCCCGGATCCCCGAACCCCGGGGGTTGTGCCGCGATCCGATGCGGGCTGGCGCGCGCCGATCTACGCTTCTCGTTGTCGTTGCGCGCCCCCGCCACGTCAGCACTGCTTGCTCGTCGATCGGGGGGGATCATGAGTACACGTTCCGACCAGCGCGACCCGCGCGAGCAGAAGCGGATCTGGCCGTGGGTGACCGCGCTCCTGGGCGTCGCCGGGGCATTGGTCATCACGGTCGTCGTCCTGACCCTCAGCTGGGGGCCCGGCAGCCCGGATCGAGATTCCGCGGCAGGTGGCCCCGAGGGGGAGACGGTGGAGTCCGACGTCGGGCCCAGTGCCGGGGTCGGTGCGGAGCTGTCCGAGCGCGGAGCCTGGAGGATGAGCGTCGGCCAGCCGATCCAGCAGTCCGGCCAGGTAGTCACCGTGACGGCGATCCGTGACGTCCCGCTGTCCACGACGTGCCGGGACCGCTACACCGGTACCACCGAGCAGCCGCAGTCCGCCAACGGCCGCATCCTGGCCCTCGACATGACCATCGTGAACGGCGTCGACTACGACGACACCACACGCAACACCCTCAACACCGCACCGAGGCGAGAGTGGGTCGGCACCGACGGGCGTGCGGTGTCGAGCGTCGACGCCGACATCGCCGCGTCCAGCTGCCTGGACACCGAGTCGGTCGGCCCGTATGGCAAGGGTCGTACCTACGACGCGACGATCTACGTCGACGTCCCCACTACCAGCGGCTATCTGCTCCTCGGGTCGGCCTGGGACACCAGCAACCAGTACGAGTTCGAGGTGCCCGCCGCCTGAGCCGGGGTCCGCTATCCGGCCTGTGGGTGCTCGGCGAGGTCACCGACCTCGCGGCGCAGCAGGGCGTAGGAGGCCAGGGCTTCGTCGAGCTCCTCACGACCGGAGACGGGGGAGTCCTGCTGGGGGCTGGTCAGCACCGCGACCAGTGCGGCTCCGGCTTCGGCCTCTCGAACGAGCTGGGCGGCCAGCTCGGTGCTTCCGCGTTCGCGCAGCCGGGCCTCGATCGCGGCCAGGTGCATCCGCGCCTGCGTCAGCTCACGATCGTTCTCCGCGGCGATCGCGGAGCACTGGTCCGCTTGAACGTTGCGGTGCGCTCGCACGAGCGCGCGGTACTCGGGCTGCCCCGGCTGCATGACCATCACCGATCACCTTCCGTCCGTCACCTGAACCCCGAGGACCCGGCTGAGCTAGTCGCTCGCCTCAGCCTGATCGGTGCTCGATTCGCCGGTCTGACGGGATGAGCTGCGCGGGCGGCGTGCCTTGCCACCGCCTCGACGGCGGGTCCCGCCCTCCGCAGGCTCGTCGCCCGCCCCCGTGTTCTCGTCGCGTCCCTCTAGCTGCCTGCGCAGTTCGGCGATGTCGGCGTCGGCTCGGGCGCGCTGATCAACGAGCTGCTCCTGCACCCCGGCAAGGTCTGCCTCGTAGCGAGCACGCAGGTCCGTGAGCTGCTCAGCGGAGCGGGCGACGGCGTCGTCGAGACGCTGTTGGCCATGGGTGCGTTCGCTTTCGACCTGCGTCTGCAGTCCCTCCACTCGTGCGGTCGCGCTGGCCAGCTCGGCGCGCAGCTCGGCGACGGCGTCGCGCTGGGCGCGGGCCTCGTCGCGGGCGGCGTCGAGCTGGGTGTTCAGCGACCGGTTGGTGGCGTCGGCGCGGTCGGCGCGCTGCTCGGCCAGATCGGTGCGCCGCGCGAGTTCCTCCTGGCGGCGGCGCTCCTCGGTGAGCATCTGCTTGTCGTGCGCAGCCTCGGCCTGGGCGGTCTCCAGCGAATACTGCAGCGACCCGAGCTCCCGGCGTGCCTCGGCCAGGTCGGTGCGCTCGCGCTCGAGATCGGTCTCCTGCGCGGCGAGCCGGCTGCGGGCGGCCTCCAGCTCTTCGGTGACCGCGGCGAGGTCGGTGCGCGCCTGGTCGCGTTCAGTCTCGACGTCCTCGACCGAGGCGAGCGCCTCCTCGGCGACCTCTTCGGCCTGCTGCCGCGCGGCGCGGGCGGCCGCGGTCTCCGACGCGGCGGTCCGGGCCGCGGTGGTCGCCTTGTCCCGGGCCGCTTCGGCCTCGTCGACCTGGGCGCGGGCCTCGCGGTGAGCAGCGGTGACCTCCGCGTGCGCGGCGTCGGGGTCGGTGGCCGCGGCGAGGGTCTCCTCGAACCGAGTGAGCAGCCCGGTCATGCGCTCCTCATGCTCGGCGACGGTGCTGGCGACCTCGTCGCGCAGCGCCTCCATCGTCATCCGCGCCAGCGACACCGGCCGCGCGGTCGCCGCGGCGGGGTCGATACCTCCACGAGAGCCGGGCGCGGGCAGCGTCAGCTGCCCGGTGGCGAGCCGGTGCGCGGTCAGGCGGTTGTGGGGGATCCCGTCGACGACCTGGCCGCAGTACTTGGGCTTACGCCCGACCCCGGCGTACTCGATGACGTTCGGACAACCGGGCAGCTCGCACGTCAGCTGCTGCGTCACCACGCCAGACCCCGGGCTCTCGCTCATGCCGACCACCTTACCGTTTACGTTTCGTTTCGTCAATTCGTTGTGTTTTGTTTCGTTTCGTATCAGTTCCAAGAACTGTCGGTGGGGCGTGGCATCGTCCGCGCCATGAGCGACGGAGAGACGCGCATACCTGAGGTGGAGTGTGTTCCCCGCGGCGGAGTGCCGGTCGGAACGCAGAGCCGTTCCCGCAGCGGCCATCACTCGGTGCTGCAGGCGTTGGGCGTGCATCTGTACCTCGGCCTCGAGCAACGTGGGTGTCGGTTCGCCGACGCGGAAATCGACGGGAGCTTCACTCGCAGAGCCCAGAGATGAGTGCTCGCCGGTACCACGCGATCACCTGCACCGATGAGGCCTGCGACCCGAGCTGCCAAGTTGAGCCGAGCTCGACATCCGGTGCTCGCCACGAGGCGGACATCCCCCCCTGCCGCGGCGGTCTACCGTCCGCCGCGGCGAACCGGCGTCGTGCGCGGGCAGCGATAGGATGCGGGTCATGAGTGCTGAGGTGGCAGACGGTGCGGGGGCCAGTGGGCCGCCGTTCGCGCACGCCTCGCCCGCCCAGGTCCGAGCCGCGCTGACCAGCGAAGACGCGGCGGCGTTCGACGAGCACTGGCGCGCAGTCATGCAGCGGGCCACCGAGAGCCTCGACCTCACCGAACTCTTCGAGGCCCTCGAGGCCTGGCGGCGGACCGCCTGGCGGACGTCTGCATACGGCCATGACGGCTACCGCCGGATGCTGGGCCGGACCGAGGAGACCCTGCGCACCCGGCGAGGGCCTGCGGGGACCGTCCCGTGGAGCCAGTTCAAGGCCGAACTCGGGCTCGCGGAGTAACGCCCCACTCAGTGACCTACACGATCGACGTTCACCCTGAGGCGCAAGCCGAGATCGAGGCGCTCCCACCGCACGCCCTGCGCACCCTCACCGAGGTGTTCGCACTGCTTGAGCTCGCCCCGTGGAGTGGCCCGTCGGTCAACGCCGCCAACCCCGACGCCCCGCTGCGCAACCTGGCATTCGGGGCCGGCGCCGGGATCCTCACTTACCTCATCATGGAGCGCGAGCAGGAGGTCCACCTCGTCTCGCTGCTCTGGGCGGGTTGAGCACGCCGCCCGCCCAAACCTGTACTTCTCGGCCTCCCGGTCGAGACTCGCTACTCTCTCGGGCGCCCGATGTTGGCTTGCCCGGATATGTGAGTGTGGGGAGATGAATGACAGCGTGCGAGCATCGGGACGCCGTCGGGCTCTACACGCGGTTTCAGGCCGGAGGCGGTCAGTCGCGCGGAGATGCTCGCCGAGCTTCCTTCACTGTGGCGGCTGCGTCCGGACTCGGATCCCGCTAGTGCGTTGACGACGAACGTTCACCAGGGTGGCGACACGCCGGGGGCCGGATCCGGCGACACCCGCTTCAGACAGGGACCGCTCCGTTGGCCTTGTACAGGGCTCGATCGACCGCTCTTAGGGACTTCCCGGTCTTGTTCGCGAGCTCGAGGCAGGTCTGCAGGTAGAGCGGCCAACGGATGGCCGTCGCTTGATCGCCATGCTGCCTTGAGTCCCATAGCCCGAGGGCTTCGAGGCTGGCGAGGGCCCGGACGTCCATAACGGTGTAGCGGTCCGGGGCCTGGGCGGCTAGGACGGCACTCGCCCCGGCCGCCTGCAACCCGGGGATGAGACACAGGATCAGGAGAGCTCCCAACGGGTCGTCACAGATAAAGGAGCGCCTGGTCAGGTCCCAGATGTCGCGTTCAGGGAACGCACGCATGGCCCGGATCTTCTTGGCTGGCCAGAGCCGGGTGAACTTCCAGTTGTAGAGGACCTCGAGGTCGTCCGGGCCGTAGGCTTCGCGGCCGGCGTAGGTCGCGAACTTCGCGTCGTAGTCCGCCGGGTACCTACTGCTCCAGCTGTCCAACCATGCGGCCAGCTGCAAGGAGTCCATCCCACACCTCCACCTTGTCAAGCGGAACGGTCAGTGCCGCAACAACCCCTCCGCCCTGGGCATCTACGAGTCTTCCCAGACAGCTTCATGGCCTACGCAGCCGCAGTTCGGGGCACATGAGCCTTGGGCACGCGACTGCTCCTACCGTCACTACGACGCACATGGGTGTAGAAACCATAGGTCATTAGCAGTAAGCCGCGCGGCTTAATGACGAGCCCAGATGCGCTGCACTAGCGTGATCGAGCAGTAAGCGTTGTCCGGACAGTGGGGGCTTTGCAGGTGACCGTCGGCGAACGCACCATCGAGGACTTCCTCGACGACGCCCCACTCGCGAGCGAGATCGACTGGTCACGGCCTAGTGGTGCCCCTCTCGCGATCGATCCGCTCCGGGTCGCCTTCGGACACGGCCCGAACCCCCTTGAGGTTGCTATCGCTGCAGCCGACGTCGCTCCGAGGATGGACGATGTCAGACGGCTGTGGTCCTTGCGCTGGGGACGACGGGCCAGCCCGGTCCTGCTTGTCGTCGGTTACCCGACGCCCGCGGGCTGGCGCGCCACGGTCTGTGGCCCTGACGAGGACAGTGCGGCGGTTACGGGACTTGACCTTTACCAGTGCGAGCGGGCGACGGCGGCCGCGCTAGCCGAGTCGAATCCGACTGCGGCGAAGCGGACGCTCGGCGAACTCCTAGCGTCCACGCAAGACCAGCTCGTGGCCGGGCTCACCAACCAAGGTCTCTTCGCGTCTCATGAGCTCCGGTACGGCGTACCGACCCGGCAGGACTGGCAACGCGCTGGGCTCGACGGACAGAAGCTTCTCGGCAAAGCCGGGTCTGAGCTCATCTCGGCCCTGGGCTACACCACTACAGCGTTGGGGTCGGTCGCGCAGCTGCTCTCGGTTGAGGGTCGTCAACGCGCGATCGCGGTACTTCTGACCGAGACAGAGCTCTTCGATCGCCCTGGACAGCGGTTCGGGGCTGCGTCGCCGGCGGGGGTCGGCCTCGCCCTCGCCCAGGAGCACAACCTCCCCTGGCTGATCCTTGTGAAGGGCAAGAAGATCCGCCTTTATCCAGCCCGGCCCGACGTCGGAGTCGGCCGCAAAGGGCAGTCGGAAACCTATGTTGAGATCAATCTTACCCACCTCGCCAGTGATGACGCCGCTTATCTGAGTCTCCTTTTCGGAGCGACAGCCCTTTGCGAGGGCGGGACCGTCGCGGAGATTCTCAACGCGTCCATCGACCACGCCACCGGTCTCGGCGAGCGCCTTCGCGAACGTGTTTACGTCGATGTGGTGCCTTCTCTCGCCGTCGCAGTGGCCAACTCGATGCGGGAGGCGAAGGGCGCAGAACTCGATGACGCGGACCTTCATGAGGCATATCATCGTACCCTGATCATTCTGTTCCGCCTTCTCTTCGTGGCTTACGCCGAGGATCGCGGCCTTCTTCCGTACAATCGGAACCCTCGGTACACAAAGAAGGCACTCAAGACCGTCGCGCGCGAATTTGCTAATGATGCGGCACTGAAATTCGACTCTTCTTCGTCCGACCGCTGGGTGGATCTTCAGGCGATCTGGAGAGCGGTCGACGACGGCAATCGCGAGTGGGGTGTGCCCGCCTACAACGGTGGCCTGTTCAACAGTGACGCCCATACACATCCGTCCGGTCACGCTATTAGTCAGATGCGTCTGACCAACGATCAGATCGGCCCTGCGCTTCGGTCCCTGCTGATCGACACCTCTGCTGACGGCGGTGAAGGGCCGGTCGACTTCCGCGCCCTCTCCGTTCGGGAGTTCGGCACGATCTACGAAGGCCTCCTGGAGTCGTCGCTCTCTATAGCGCCGCAGGACCTCGCCGTCGACCCCAATAGCTTGGCGTTCGTGCCCGCCTCACCGCATGACGAGGTTGCTGTCGCAGCTGGCAGTGTCTACTTTCACAATTCGTCCGGCGAGCGGAAATCCACAGGCTCTTACTTCACCAAGGCCTTCGCCGTCGAGCATCTCCTCGACTCCAGTCTCGAACCCGCGCTGTACAGGCACCTTCAGAGGGTAGAACGACTCATCCACGCAGGCGACGAAGCCACTGCTAGCGAAGCATTCTTCGACTTTCGTGCAATTGACTTGGCGATGGGGTCGGGGCACTTCTTGGTCGCAGCAATCGACCGCATCGAGGTAGCGCTATCTAAGTTCCTCGCGGACCATCCGATTCCGGCCGTAGTCGACGAGCTTTCCCGTCTGGCCGCCACGGCCGAAGCCGCTCTCGGCGAGAATGCTGCACATGTCGAGATCGAGCCTTCAATGCTCCTGCGCCGACAGGTAGCTCGCCGTTGCATCTACGGCTTGGACTTGAATCGAATGGCAGTCGAACTTGCTCGCCTAGCCATCTGGATTCACACATTCGTCCCCGGTCTACCTATGTCCTCACTTGACCACGGACTGCGGATCGGCAACAGTCTCACCGGCATCGGAACTGTAGACGAAGCTCTCGCCGTCTTCGAACCGCGATCAACTGAAGGCCAGTACAGCCTTTTTGGAGAGCAGATTGAAACTGCTCTAAGTAATGCCCGAGGCCGTCTGCTGCGAGTGGCACGCACCGCCGAAGCCACTAAGGCCGAGGTCCGCGAGGCTGCGCGGGAGCACACGAAGGCGATGAGCGAAGCCGCTGAAGCCAAGCTCCTGTTGGACGCCGCGGTCGCTATCCGATTGGGCCAGACAGGGCCTCCGCCTGGCGTCGGGGAGGCTCTGGCGCTGGGCCGCTCGCCATCAACTATTGATGCAGTGGACCGGCTGCAGGCCGTTCACCTGCCCTACCTGTTCCCGGAAGTCTTTGCGCGCGATGATCCCGGGTTTGACGTCATCCTCGGGAACCCCCCATGGGAGAAGGTTCGTTGGGAGCCCACCCCGTACTGGGTCGGCGTCAGCCCGGGCCTAAACGCCCTACGGGACCGGGACCGCGCGGCGGCGATCGAGGAGCTCCGGCGAAGCCGTCCGACGGAGCACGCCCATGAGCTGGTCGAGCAGAGTCGACGCCTGGAGCTTCAGGACTACTTCAAGACCGTCTACACGCTACGAGGAGGCACGCATCTGGAGCTTGCTCAGCTCATGCTGGAGCGAGCCCTCCGGGTCCTACGTCGAAACGGCAGCCTTGGTCTCGTTCTACCCCGTCAGAGCATGGTCCTCGCGGGCTGGAAGAACCTACGCAAGGCAATTGTCGGAAACTATGACCTCGACATCGTGCAGGGACGTAATCAGGGTGAGTGGATATTTGAAGATGTGCACGCCTCCTACGCGGTGGTGCTCCTCTCCGCTGGCCCCTCCTCCGGGGCTCCGATCAATGTGTGGGTGGCGACCTCCCCCGCAGAGATCAGCGCCATAAGCCAGGAAACCGCCATCCGTCTCTCCGTCGAGGACCTCGACTCGTACTCCGAGAACAAAGTCATTCCCTGGTTCGCCTCAGCCGACGATCGAACGATTTTCGACACGATGCGCAGCTATCCCCGTGTCGCCCAGGCCAGCGGCTGGTTCAGCGGCCGCCACGACGCTCGCTGGGACTTCCGCGGTACGGGCCCTGATCGAGACCTAGCTGAGCGAGTGGACAGCGACGGTGCCTGGCGAGTCCTCATGACCGCACACGTCGACGCATACGCTTTCGACGACTCCGTCGCCTACAAGCAGTACGTCGGTGACCTCCACGCCCTCACCGCTCGTGGACGAGGCATCCTCAGAAGCGATGCCGGACAGGTGCTCGCTGACTCGACGCATCCGGTCCTCCTGGTGCGCCATCCCAGCCGGAGCGACGACACTCGCACTCTGATCGCGACGGCGCTTCCTGAGACAGGAATCCTTCACAACAAGGGGTACGTCCACGCCATCGCCCACGCGGACGGCACCGGAGTCGCGGAGCGGCTAGCCATGCTGGGCCTGCTCAACTCGCATGTGCTGGACTGGTGGGCTCGGCGTTTCGTCGATCGTCACGTCACCGCGCCAGTGATCAACCAGCTCGTCCTGCCGAACTGGTCACCGGCTGACATCGAGCGTGTAGCAGGGGCGGTGTGTCTCATCCTCGCCACCCATGGCTCCCGCCGTCTCGCTGGCGGCATCGACGTCATTGAGCGTTCCCGGGCCGCACCGGCTGACCTGAAGACCATGTCCACCTTCCAACTCGAGGTCGAGATCGAGGCGCTCGCCCTCAGCGGCTTCGGCCTGGGCGCGGAGCAAATGATAACGATCTCCAACGACTTCAGTCCCCGAGGCCTTTCACCCGACTTCCTCGAAGCTGTCAGCAAGCGCCTGAGCGAGCGCACGATCTCGGGGCCAGTCGTATGAACGGCGAGGCGGTGAATCACAAGCCGGAGTTCGCCACCAACGACCCGGAGAACGGGGCCACAGTTGCTTCCTCGCTCAACGGCCTCCTCTCCGGGGCGCGGACTCATTACGTTGACGCCCCCCGTATCGCGATCGCGACCGCGTACTTCAACCCTGGAGGGTTTCTCCTTCTCGCACCGGAACTCGAGCAAGCCGGTGGTGTCCGCTTGCTGCTCGGGGCAGATCCCACCGACGTCGTCGACGGCGCGCCTCGACGACGGCTCTCCGACGGACGGCCTCGCCGACGCGGCCCGCGCCCGGAGGTGCGTCGCGCTCTTGACCGCCACGAACGCTCCCTCGAGGACGACCGCAACCTCCTCGGCTTCACCAGGGAGGCGGACTCGTCGGCGCGCCGACTTGTCGCCTGGCTTGAGAACCACCCCGATGTCGAAGTCCGACGTTATGAGGAGGGTTTCCTACACGGCAAAGCCTTCATCGTGGAGACGGCGAAACACGGCGTGTTGGCCGGCTCCTCGAACTTCACTTATGCGGGCCTCGCTAAGAATAATGAGCTGAACCTCGCCCGTTACGACCCGACACCAGTCACGAACGTCATGGATTGGTTCGACGCTCAATGGGACAAGGCGAGACCGTACGATTTGGCCGCGCTCTATAAAGAACGATGGCAAGCCCATCAGCCTTGGGATATCTTTTTGCGGATGCTCCATGAGAACTACGGTGACGATTTAGCCGAGGCTACGAGAGGATCCAACCTCGGCCTCACCGGGTTTCAGGCTGATGGGGTCTGGCGAGCTAAGCGGATTCTGGACCGCAGACGGGGAGTTCTTATTGCGGACGAGGTCGGACTCGGGAAGACCTTCATCGCTGGCGAGCTGATTTATGAAGCCTCCGTCGAGCGCCGCCAGAAGGTGCTCGTCGTGTGCCCGGCCACTCTTCGCGACTCGACCTGGATCCCTTTTTTGCGGGCCGTCAATCTTAGAGCCGACGTGGTGTCTTTCGAGCAGTTGGTAGCCGACATATCGGATGCTGGGAAACAGAACTCCACCTTACAGCGTCTAGATGAGTACGCGATGGTGGTTATCGACGAAGCGCACGGATTCCGTAATAACGCGACGCTCCGCGCTGAAGCCCTTCATCGGCTAGTGGACGCCAAACACCCTAAAGACCTGGTGCTGCTTACCGCCACCCCGGTCAACAACAGCCTTGAAGACCTCTACACGCTGATTATGTATTTTGCACGTAACGATCACGCCTTTGCTGACGTTAACATCCCCTCCCTCCGCGCATACTTCAATGACGCGCTAGCGACTGACCCCGACGACCTGACAGCCCTCCAACTCTTCGACGTTCTTGACGCTACCACCGTCCGACGCACTCGACGGTTCGTCAAGAATCACTACCAGGGCGATAAGGTCCACATCAATGATGTCGAGCAAACCATTAGGTTCCCACAATGCGATGTTCGACGGATTGATTACCACTTCACCGGTGTTCTTCCAAGCATCTTTGACGATCTCGCAACGGCGCTGGGCGCGAATCTTCAAGACGATTCAGTCGACGGCGTTGTCCTAGCCGAACCGGGCGAGATTCTGAGTATGGCACGGTACGTACCATCGCGCTTCCTCCTCGATGGCGGGACCGAGCAGTATCAGACACAAAACGCTGGCTTACTCCGATCGGCGCTACTCAAGCGATTTGAGTCATCCGCCCACGCATTCCGGCTGACCGTCGAACGGATGATCAGGTCTCACGAAGCGTTCCTTGACGGTGTGGCTAATGGCTACGTTCTCAAAGGCGACGAGCTCAAGGACTTCCAAGCCGCGGGCGTCGACGGAGCCGAAGAATTCTTCGACAACCTGGACGACCCCGACGGCGACATGCTCGCATCGGCGTACGACATCGGGGGCCTCACGAACGCCGTCTCTGCAGATTTGGAGATCCTGCAGCGCCTTCGCGAGGAGGTCGTCGAGGTCACTGCCGCGAAGGACCCCAAGATCGCAGCACTGGTGGATGAGCTGGCCGCGATCGCTGCGCACGCGACGTCCGACGGCATCGGTGCCCAAGACGTACGCAACAAGCTTAAGGTTCTTGTCTTCACGTACTACGCCGATACCGCGAACTATCTCGCCCAAGCATTGGCTGCGCGAATCACGACAGACCCGCGGCTCGCCGCATACCGCGAGCGCTGGGCAAACGTGAGCGGCACCGATGAGCGATTTCGGGCCAGGCTAATAACCGGTTTCGCCCCTGAAACAGCGGGGACCGGCAGCGAGGACGATGAGTACGACCTGCTCATCACGACGGACGTCCTTGCCGAAGGCGTGAACCTTCAACAGGCAGCCAACATCGTAAACTACGACCTACCGTGGAATCCCATGAAGCTGACACAGCGGCACGGGCGTATCGACCGAATCGGGTCCCCACATCAGCGGGTCTTCATGCGCTGCTTCTTCCCTGACACCGACCTCGACCGCTTTCTCGGCCTAGAAGAGCGACTGCAACGCAAGCTCAAGCAGGCCGCTGCAGCAGTCGGCGTCGGTCACGTCCTTCCCGGCATCGATCCCGTCGAACGGTCGATTACGGAGAACCGCGAGCTTATAGATCAACTGCGTGCAGAGGAAGCGAGCCTCTTTGACGAGGCGGGTTCCGCCGCGCTGTCCGGTGAGGAATACCGTCGGCGCCTCGCGGACGCCTTTAGCAATCCGGAGACCAAGCGCCGCGTCCTCCACCTGCCGTGGGGATCGGGCACTGGCTTGTCCCGGCCTGGCAGCGACCCTGGCTTTGTCTTTTGCGCTAGAGTCGCCGACTGGCCGAAGCCCATTTACCGCTACATCTCGCTGAACCCAGATCTAACCCCCCGGGCGACGCTCGGTGAAGAATGCTCTGAATCGGAGCCCTACCCGGACTTCGTTCGAGACACGCTCTCAGCTCTTTCGGCTGCCGACCCTGGCGACCCCGCGACTCCACCTGTCGATGTTCCCCAGGAGATGTTCGACGCGGCATTCGAGGCGTGGTCTGCTGCTCGGCAGGATATCTTGCGAGGCTGGCAGTTCCGCACCGATCCTGCGAATCTCGCACCAGGATTGCCGAAGATTATGCGAGATGCGGCGACGTACGTAGAGCGTTACGGCGACTTTCTCGGCGAGCAGCAGGACTCTCTCACTGCCCGACTGCGTGGCCAATACCCGGTAAGGATTCTGCGCGCCGTCAGAGAGGCTCTGCGCACATCTGGAGAAATGAGCCCCATGGACGTTGTTCGCCGCCTCAGCGATGTGGCTGATAGGTTTGGGCTCACAATCCCAGAGCCACCCAAACCTCTTCCGTACGCCGAGCTGGAGGACATCGACCTAGTTTGCTGGGTCGCAATCAACCCTCCGTCACAGTAGTCACTGGAGAAAGCAGTAGCGCTTGCGCACGGATACCTCGACGTTCAGTATCGCGTGAATGGCGGACCGAACTCGGTCATTGCCGGACGGAGTTCGGAGTCTGTTTCAGCGTCCTCGGCCGTGCCCGCGGCGATCGAGGCCGTCACGGGTGGAACTCCTCCGAAATTTCGCGTCGGACTGCACCCCTCGTAGTTTCTAGCACTACAGCCCCAGCTGGGTGGCGGCGTTGTCTTCCCAGGCGGTCTCGACCCGGACGTAGGCACCGAGGGTGGCTAGCGAGCGGTGCCGGGTCTGGTGGGCGATCGCCCGGTCGGAGGCCCCACGCAGATGGGAGTAGGTCACAAAGCCGGCGCGCAGCGAGTGCGCGGAGTACGGCCCGCCGGCCAGCTCAGCCCGCGCGGCGGCGGCGTGCACCAGGTCGTTGATCGACTCGGGGTGCAGGGCGCGGTCGAGCACCCGGTTGCCCCGGCTGACTTTGCGCAGCACCGGGCCGCTGGTGATCGCGGCGGCGTCGAGCCAGGCCCCCAGCGCGGTGACCGGGCATCGGGTGCGCCGGTTGGCGTAGGGCAGCACGACGAGCTCGGTCTGCTCGCCGCGCTGGTTGGTCTTCGACCGGGGCAGGGCCAGGACCATGCCGCGGCGGTGCTCGGTGAGTTGGTCGACGGTGAGCGCGGCGAGCTCGGAGCGGCGCAGTGCTCCCCAGAAGCCGACGAGCAGCAGCGCGCGGTCGCGCAAGCCCGCGACGTCGGGTTCCGGGGGGCGGGTCTTCCAGGTGCGGGTCTGTCCGCAGCGGTCGAGAACGTCGTCGAGCTCGGGGAACATCAGCGGGGCGGCCTGCTCCGGCGGGGCGCCGTGGGTGCGCCGGATCCCCTCCCACACCGCCACCACCCGGGCGCCAGTCGTCGGGTCGGGCAGGTCGCGCAGCTGGTGGGCGAACTTGATCGACGACAGCCGCCGGCTCATCGTGCCGACCTTCGCCCCGTGCCGAGCCAACTCGGTGAGGTACATCGAGATCGTGTCGCCGGCCGCGGGCAGCGCCGACCGCCCGGCGCGCTCGCACCAGGTGGTGAACTCGGCCCAGTCCGAGCGATAGCCGCGCAGCGTGTTCGGTGCCCGGGCGGCCTCGACGTAAGCGGCCTCGTCCGCGGACAACGGCAGCTCGGCGGCGAGGTCCAGGGGATCACGGTGCAGCCGCTCGACCTCGTGCGGCTGCACCGGGCCGAGGTTCAAGCGGTCCGCTCGCCTTCGGCCCGACGCTGTCGAGTCAGGATCGCCTCGGTGAGCTCGACAGTGCCGAGGTACCACCAGAAGATCCAGTCCAGGAAGGCCGGGTCGTAGTCGCCCTGCTGGCCGCGACGCTGATGGCGGATGGCGAACTCGTTGGCCAGGGCGAACAGAGCGCCCTCGTCCTTGCGGCCGAGCTCGGCGCGGATCAGGTCCCGGCGTTCCTCGAGGATCCCGGCCAAGGCGATCACCGCGGACCGCTTGTCGTGCTCGGTGGTGTCGCGGCGCCGGAACAGCGAGATGGCGTGCCGGACCCGCGCGGTCACGCCGGTGTCGTCGTCGATGCGTTCCCGGGTGAGAGCGCGGTCGAGCAGTTCGGCCCGTCCGGGGTCGGTGACATGGACCAGCCGGCCGATGTCCTCGCCGGACTCCGCCAGGCGCAGCGGCAGGCCGGCCCGCTCGAGGAGGCGGTTGATCTGCCAGCGGTAGAGCGCGCGCCCGGTGTCGGTGTTGAAGACGCTGTAGTGCCAGCCGCAGCCGTTGTAGCTGTGGAACCAACGCTCGCGGGGTCGGACGGCGAGGTCGTGGAAGACCTCGATCAGCCCGTAGAAGGTGTCGGCGTCCCAGTTCTCCGGCTGCAGTGGCCACAGTCCGGGCATCCCGAGCCGGGCCTCCAGGACGTCGGCCTCGTCGACCGGGTCGGCGTCGACGCAGTCCGGCGGCAGCTCGCGGCCGAAGAGCCCACCCTCGCGCAGCTCCTCGATCAGCCGGGCGAATCGCCGGCGCACCGAGGTCTCGTCCCCCGGTGCGTCCTGGGCGCGGCGGGCCCGTTGCCGGTCGGGCCAGTACGGGCGTGGCTCGTGGTGCTCGCGCAGCTGGGGTAGCCGCTCGAGGAGGGCGTCACGGTAGCCCTCGGCGTCGAGCTCCTGCACGCCGAAGGGATCGGGGTCGGTACCCCACGGGTCGCCGAAGGCGCGGCGGGTCTTGGTCGCCTGGCGGTAGTCGTCGGACGGGGTCTGGCCGAGGAAGGCCTCGTCGAGCAGGAACACGATCCGCTCATCCTCGGCCGCGACCTGCTGACCGCTCGGGCGGGTCCGGCGCAGCGCGGCGAGCTCACGGGCGAACAGCTCGCGGGGCCAGCGCAGCTCGTAGTCCGCGGAGCCGAAGTCGGGGTCAGGCACGCGGGCGACCCTACCGCCTATTACCCGGGATTCCGTGCATTATCCCGGGTAATAAGTGCGGGCGGGCGGACTCGCACACCCCCGCCACACGGCGCTCGCGAGACAACGTCACTCCAACCAGCTCGCGGCCCTTACCTCTCCGAGTGAACACCCCGGACCTGAGCACAGGTGATCGAAGACACCGGCGCCAGGACGTCCGGCCCTTGACCTCAGCGCCTGATGGACCTTAAGGCGTCGTCAAGGAGCACTAATGTTTTGGCAAATACTCTGTCACTCTCAGTATCCATCCGATTGCCGCACGAGACTTCGATGGGCCCCCTTGACGGCGGATTGACAACACTGCACGAAACGGTGCGCTCCGCCACCCGATTCAGATCATGTGCCATGAATATTGTTTGCGCACACAAAGGTAACAGAGTCTCCGCGACTCGGCGATACTAGCGCCCGCTTCCTGCATTGCCACACTGAGTAAGTTCCGCTTCACGATTGACCGTTGACACAATCGAGGCTTGTGTAATGAGATCTGTGCTCGGCGACGCCACACTGATCGAAGCCAAGAAGTCCTGGACGCCGGAAACCATCTCGACTCCAAGTAAGGAACAAGAGAAACGTGCACGCATACGGACGAAAGGGGCGGCGAGCCGCTTGGCTCGTTGCCGCGTTGGCGGTTACGGCCGCAATCTCACTGGTCGGGTCGCCGCTTGCTTCGGCGCAGCCCACCGGCGATGCCGACCAGGTCCAGCTCGATCCCATGGTCGAGGTGTCGACTGACACGACGCCTGACAAAGCGCCGGCCGAAGCCCAGGCTCGCCGTGCTCCCGAGGCCGACTGCCCCATCCCCGCCGAGGGCCAGCGTGCGGCCTGCGGTGGATTCGAGCCGCTCCAGCCTGACCAGCGCAGGTCGGACGGCCTAGCTGGACGGTCCTCCGTCGCTCCCCAGGCCATCCAACCCGTCCCGGATTGGTGTTTCGACGATCCGTACACCGGGTTCTGGGGGGTCCGGGACCGCGCATGCGAGATCGGCTACATGTGGTACGAGGAGTACGAGACCGTTAACGGTGTCACCTCCACGGTCGGACACATGGACATGAACGTCATCAGCACGGCGTTCCTGAGCACCGGTCAAGGGACCTGGAGCCACCAGTTCCAGGTGTCGCCGTACAACTCCTGGGGCACGGTCACGACCGCCCGCATCGAGGCGAATGCCATTGCATCAGGACAGTGTCTGACATCCTCAGTTTCCTTCCCTAACGCTCCACTGACACTCAATTCAACCCCCGGGGGTGAGGCATTCTTCAACTCCACGTCGACCAACCCTGGGAACGTCGGCGAGTGCATCACGAAGTGGCAACCGGGAATCACGAATCCATCTCAGGGGTTCACGACACCTCACCTCTACAACTACTTCGAGATGACGCCGGTCCGATGCGACACGGCTACGGTCGGGCGTCCCGGAACCGGTTGTGTGATTCCGTGGTATGCAGCCGGTCTCATCTACAGCGCCAGTTCGTACAACACCTTGGCGGACCACGTCACGAAGGCTCAGCAGTCTGGCCTGCCCGGCGCCACCTTCGACCGTCCTCTCACCCGTACTGAGAACCAGGCGATCATCGACCAGAATCGTAATCTGGCCTGTGGCGGACATTGGGGCCCTACAAGCACAACCTGCGATGAGTACCCCGTCGCCACATCCTACGAGGGGCTCAGCCAGGGCGGCACGAAGCGGCTCTTCCGGAAATGGAGTGCAGGTGAGGGCGTGACCGGCCGCGGGAGTGGGCTCGTGTCGCTGCGCTGAGGTGGGCCCCGGGAAGTTGATGATGCAGGTTCCTACGCCAGCAGCCGCAGCCATCCCGGGGACCCGATGTCGCAGCCTACGTGCCCGCCCGCCCAGATCGTGGCCGACACGATCGTCCGCACCGTCGAGTTGGGGGTGCGGATCACCGACGCCGCCGTTGCGGGCGAGACCACGGTGCTGTGGTGCGACCTGCTCACCGACGGCCCCGACAGGTGTCCGGAGTGCGGGCTGGTCGGGGTCTACCGAGACAGCGTCGAACGCCGTGTCACCGACGTCCCGGTGGTCGGTCACCCGCTGCAGCTACGCGTGCGGGTCCCGCGCTACCGCTGCGTCCACGACGGCTGCGCGCGGGAGATCTTCGCCCACGACAGCAGCCGCCTGGCCCGCCGCGGCGCGTCGACCACGCGGCGCTGCGCCGGGTATGTGTTGCGGCGCTTGGCGATCGACAAGGCCACCGTGGCCGCGGTCGCCCGCGAGCTGGGCCGCTCCTGGGACACCGTCAACACCGTGGCGGTCGCCGCCACCGAAGCCCTGCTGCTGTCCGCAGGACCGGCCCGGCTCGACGGCGTCGCCGTGATCGGGGTCGACGAGCACCGCTGGGCGCACGTGTTCGGCGCCGAGGGCGACGGGTTCGTCACCGTGATCACCGACCTGACAGCGGTCGTGGCCGGTCGGGGCCGAGCCAGGCTGCTCGACCTGGTCGCGGGACGCTCCGCAGAAGCCCTCAAGACCTGGCTCGACGCCCGTGAGCAGGGGTTCCGTGACCGGGTCGAGGTGGTGGCGATGGACGGGTTCGGCGGCTACAAGAACGCCGCCACCGAGGCCCTCCCGGACGCGGTCACGGTGATGGACCCGTTCCACGTCGTCGCGCTGGCCGGGCAGAAGCTCGACCTGTGTCGCCAACGCGTCCAGCAGGACACCCGCGGGCACCGCGGACGAGCCGGGGACCCGCTCTACGGGGTGCGGCGCACGCTGCGGACCCGGCTGGGGCTGCTCACCGACAAGCAACGGGCCCGGATCGAGGCGGTGTTCGCGAGCGAGGAGCATGTCGCGGTCGAGGTCACCTGGTGGGCGTATCAGCAGATCATCGCCGCCTACGGCACCGAGGACCGCCGACGCGGCAAGACCGCACTCACCGCGGTGATCGACCGGCTCCGCACCGGGCTACCGGCCGGGCTCGACGAGCTCGCCACGCTCGGCCGCACGCTGCACCGGCGCCGAGACGACGTTCTGGCCTACTTCGACCACCGGGCATCCAACGGCCCGACCGAGGCCATCAACGGTCGACTCGAAGCACTACGCCGCAACGCCCTCGGCTTCCGCAACCTGATCAACTACCGCATCCGGTCGCTCTTGCACTGCGGAGCCCTCGCACTCTGAATTCGGAAGAGCCCACGAAGCGCACGCAGACAGGCTGCAACGTCTTCCCTGCTGGTAGCACCCCGACAGGAGTCACCGATCCGAACGGCGCCAGCATCTGCTTCATCGCCGCCACTCAAAACCAGGCACAGGGTGGCCTGAACACGCAGTTCTACAGGGCGAATCGGGTACTCGACGGAGACCCCTTCCGGATTCTCGTCGGGGCGTAGAACGCTGCACTCACGTTGACCCATTATGCTGATGCAGTGGTGGGCGACACCCGTCGCCCACCACTGCATTGTGCGACCCGTCCTCTTGGAGGATCTGCTTTGACACCAACCCGAGTCCACGTGGACAGCCACTCGCTGGCGCTGTTCGACGGGACCGACTTCCCGGACCTGCAAGCCGGGTCGTGGGCTAACGGACTGATCAGGGTGCTCGACCGTGGCGCCGTGATCTACACCGGGATCGACCGTGGCTACGTCTCGGTCACGGTGGAGGCTGTGGCGGCCGAACCACACACGCCCACGGACCTTTCGGCCTGGGAGGAAGTAGTCGAAGTAGACGTACTCTCCCCAGAGGGGCAGCTGCACGTGGAGTCGTACGAACAGGGATGGTGCGACGAACTGCCTATCCTCAGTGTCGGTGGACCTGGACGCTATAGGATCCGCATACTCTGTAGCGGGCGCGACCGCAGCTTTGATCAGGTTGACAATGATTCCGAAGAATCTTACTTGATTCAGGCGTGGCCCACGCTCACCTCGTCGCCCGAGACCATAATCCAGCAAAGCGACTCGGTCGGCCACAGTATTCGACGCGCCCTTTAACCCGCGGATGGCTTAGCTCATGCGGACAAGGAGTTATTCAATCGGTCCATGATCGATCGGGTCGAGATTACCTTGATCGACCGGGACACTTTCTGCTTCAGCGTGCGGGTTCGCAACGGCGCCAACGAACTCATTCCGAGCGCCACGTGCGTTATGGAGATGACCGGCCCGACCGAATGCCCTCCAACGACGATCACGTCGGGGCCTGGATGAAGTTGCCTCTGTGACATGTCAGCCGCTTGACACAAGCAGTTCGTAGGAGCGGCATCGTGCACGGTGGTCGTGGATCGGGGTCGTGACCATCAGCTCGGCGCAGCCTGTCGCTGCAGAGAGGCTGCAAAGGGCCGCGCGAGCGGTATCGCCTGAGCCGATGATGTAGCCCCGCATCGCATCCTCCACGGCCCGCTCCTCTTCCGGACCGAACCTGTACTTGGCCGCCTCCTCAGCTGTGGGTAGCAGTCCGCGGATCTTCCGGCTCCGTCGTAGCAGCCGGAGTTTGATCGAGCCGGCGAGCCAGTCAGCCTGTTCATCGGTGTCGGCGGCTATGACGGGCACGGTGAGGATGGTCCGGCCCTGCTCTGCCTGGCCGAGCGGTGTGGGGCGGTACTCGGCGAGAACGCTGCCGATGCCTGAGGGGTTGAGGTGCCCCGCGAAGGCATAGGGAAGGCCGAGCTTGCTCGCGAGTCGCGCACTGAAGTCGCTGGAACCGAGGAGCCACAGCTGCGGCTCGTTGCCCGATGCGGGTACGGCCAGGATGGGTGCTGCACCAGGCGAGAAGTGGGAGATCAGCTCGGCGAGCTGCTCTTCGTAGGTTCTCGCGGTGCGAAGGGTCTCGGGTCGTACGGACTCGACGACGGGCTTCCGGCCGCCGAGTGCGCGGCCGATGCCGAGGTCGATCCGTCCCGGATGGAAGGCCTCGAGCGTGCCGAACTGTTCGGCGAGGACCAGCGGGGAGTGGTTGGGGAGCAGCACTCCCCCGGATCCGACTCGGATTCGTTCGGTGGCCGAGGCGAGGTGTTCGATGATGACGCTGGTGGCGGCACCGGCGACACCAGGCATGCCGTGATGCTCGGGCACCCAGTAGCGCCGGAAGCCCAGCAGGTCGGCCTGCCGCGCGAGGTCGGCGGTGTTGGCGAGTGCCTCTCGGGCGGTAGAGCCTTCGACGATGGGGACGGTGTCGAGGATGGACAGATGGAGCTCAGGTGGCTGCGGGGAGTTCATCGAGCCCTGCTCCCACCTTTCCGGCTCGGAGAGTGTCCAGCTCGCGGCTGAGCTCGGCCATCCATCTCGCTCTGTCGCGCCATCGCCCGTCGAACTCGGGCTCGATCTTCGGGTAGGGCGCCGGCGGTAGCCGGTAGTCGCCTCCGGCCCAGCGCACTCGGCGACTCGAGTCCAAGGCATGGAGCGCCGCTGCGACTGTCGCTGCCGCTCGGCTCGGGTCGGACAGGTCCTGAGTGGGATCAGGGTGATGGCCTACTGAGTAGGGCGCCAGGTAGGCGAGGCCGTCTGTGATCTCGCTGGTCATCTGCTCGAAGCGCGCCGCCGTCGTCCCCTCGTTCGCGGGGCGACCGTGAGGGACGGGGGGCAGCACGATGTAGGGAAACTCGTCCGTCAGTCGCCGCCACAGGGGCTCGAGTTGCCTTACGAGGCGGCGCTGACGATGCACATCGAGCCGGTCTTGCACACCGGCCACCAGGGATGCCAGCGGTGCGGCGGCGAGCCCGATGGCGAGGATGATCTGGCCGCCGAGCCGGCCGATGTTGTAGAGCGTGCTGAGCAGAGGCCATTTCGATCCGGGGAAGGCGATGTAGAGCCCTTGCCGGACGAGTGCGACACCGTCGACTCCGATCTCCATCGCGGAGACTCCGATGATCACGACGATGACTGCGCGACGCGCCCATCGGTGCTCGAGGGATCGGAGGTAGCGGACCGCTCGCACCGTTCCGATAGCCCACAGTCCGAGGGTGGCACCACAGCTGCTGAGGTAGAACACGATGTTCTGCCAGGTGCGGTAGTCCTCGGGGATCCGCGGGTTGTGCCATGTCCCCGCTGGGGCGGTGGCCCACACGACATACATGACGACCATCGCAATGAGGACCACCGCCAGTTCGACGAGGGCTCTGCGCGTCCGCCTGCGGCCGTCGTCGGGCGAGGGGGCGGCGAGCAGGAAGAACGCGGCGAAGCTCCAGATCATCACCGCCCACGCGAAGTTGCTGAAGTGCACCTGGTCGAGGAACTCGTGCAGTGGCTCGAAGAAGGCGAAGGGGAGGCCCACGGTGACGACGAACGCGATGCTCGTGACGCCGATGACCAGAACGCGCAACGGCAAATCTCTGGGGTAGCGCACCAACTGGCGCCACTGCCACAGTGCGACGACTACCAGGATGACGGCGGTGCTGATGGAGAAGGTGAGCTTGATGTTCATCGCCAGTCACTCCTCCTGAGACCGAAGGCCGCTGCCATCCCGTGCTCCGGTCGCTCCGGAGGCAGGCTGAGGCTGCTTGGGCGGGACCGGCGGCGCGCGAGCTGGGTGAGCAGCCGGGCACCTGCCTCGGCCTCCGACTCCTGCCAATCCTCGTAGAGACTTGCTCCTGTCCCGGGCTCTTCAACCTCGGTGTCCAGGCTTCCGCAGGTCAGCGCGTCCTGACCTGCGAGGTGGTCGCGCACGAGGTGAATGACCTCGTGGTAGATGACGGTTGCCTGGTGCGCGGTCGGCGCGCTCTGCTCGTACAGGATCCGGTCGCGGTTCGGTTGCACTACGAGGTGTCCGATGGACGCAGTCGCCCCGAGGTCAGCTGCTTGAAGACGGATCGGCCGACCCCGTTCGTCTGCGAGACGCCGGCAGAGCTCCTGCGGGGTGAAGGGCGGCCGAAGCTCAAGCCGAAGAAGAAGATCAAGGCAGAGGTCCTCGAGCGCCTTGAGGCTGAGCTGGTCGGACACGCGGATATCCCTGATGTCGGCCGGGCGTCTGAGCCGAAGACGACCGAGGCCCCATCGGCAGGTCTTGATCATCGTAGGTGCGTCCTCGACGAGTTGACCTTCAAGACCACCGATAGGTTGACGACGGTGACGAGTGTCGAGTCAGCGGCCGACATCAGCCGCTCCCTCGTCGTCGTCAAGCAGAGCTCGAGCGAGTGCCCGCATCATCGACGCTCGCTCTCGGCTGTCGGCCCCTCCCCCGGATGCGCCTCGATGAGCGGCCTTCGTGACACCTGACGCCCGTAGAGCCTTCTGAAGCTCTAGCGCTGCGGCCCGTTCCTCCTCCTGTGCAGCACGCTCAGCGGCGATGTGGCTCTCGAGTTGAGCCGCCCTCTCGTCGAGTTCCCGGTCGACCTGCTCTGCGACGTCCGGGTCGACGAAGTAGCCGATCCGAACGTCGAAGAACCAGGACAGCGCCTCCAGAGTCCTCATCGTGGGGTTTCGCTTCACCCCACGCCGGAGCTCACTCAGATGCGACTCGGAGATCTCCCGGCCTTCTGCCCGACAAGCCGCCACCACCTCGTTGTTGCGCCACGGCCGCTGAGGGGCGTGCGGCGGCCGGTTGACGTCGAACAATCGCTCGAGACGTTGCGCAAGCGTTCGGTGCTCGCGGTTCGTCTCATCGCCTGCTCCCACGGTTCGCCCCCTAGACACCATCAGCCCTGCCCGTTCAGCGTACTCGATCACCTTTCTCTGGTTCGACTTCTACGCTCAAACGTAGGGCGAGTGGGTTGCCCACGCGACACCTCACTCTTTAGTGGCAACTCAGTATCAGTCGGCGGAACTGTCTCACTCTTTGCGCTCCCGTCGTCCGCCAACTGGGCGCCTCTCGGCCAGACGCCGCGCTGCTTCGAAGCGTCCGCCGCGGACCATCGTGCCTCCGAGTGAGTTGATCGAGCGCGCCAGCGAAGCGGTACCCGCAGTTGATCTAGACAGATCGCCACACCTCAGCGTAGAAATCTCGCCAGAAGATCGCGTCTGGCATCGCCGGGTAGCGAGCTGATCGGAACGGGGGGTGCAAGCGATGCGTGGTGGTCGACGTGGAGTAGTCGAGCAGCCTGCTTGGCGAGTGGCGCCCGGGTTCGTCTCCGGGCCGGAGGAGTCGACACCGGCTGCTGGGCCCGACCCCCTCCAGAGCATGGCGCCACCGAATGAACCGCCAACTCCTCGCCCCTCCTCCCATCAGCACTCGGTCGACTCCCGTCAGGCCCCCGCGAGCGACTCCACCTGCTCAGAGGACGACGCTTCTCCAGGACCGCCACCGGCAGCACCGCCGTTGTTCACCCAGGCCATTCTGTCGGGGCCGGAGATCGACGAGTCGGCTCCGGCCGCGAGTCGGTGGGAGTTCCTCGCGCCGCCGTCTCCTCACGCTGCGATGAACGTCGGGCGAAGCTCAACGGTCGCCCCGCCGGCGACGTCACCTGGGTTGGAGCAACCGATGCTGTGGCCCCCTCATTCGGCTGCTCGTGAGGGCCGCCAGCCATCGCCCGCACCACAGGTTGGGCCAAAGCCGCAGGCAGAAGCTTCGCCGGGTCCTCAAAGGCCTTCGCGGTCGCTCGTGGCAGTGCCCCGCGGCGGAAGTTGGCAGATCGAGCGTCCCTTCGAGTCGCACCAGCCGATCGACGACGCCGAGGCGAAGACACTCGCGGCGAGGTTCGCGGCCGACTACTTGTCGTGGGACGAGGAGGACCCCCACCGTCGTGCTGAGGTACTACGCGACTACCTCAGCGATCCCGGGGCGGCCACCCTGGGCTGGGATGGGACGGGTAGGCAGCGAGCGGAGTTGGTTCTGCCCGGCCGCACCCTCTACCTCGACGACGGTCGAGTCGTCGTCGAGGTGACGGTGCGGGTCGCCGCTTACGAGCGCGCCTACCCGTCCCCCCATGCAGCGACCGGAGCTCCGCAGGCCGCCGCTCCTGTGAGTTCGATGGGCCCGTCGAGTGCTCCTGATGCCGGGGACCCGTCGTGGCGACTGCGCTGCAGCCACTGGGTGAGCCTGGCCCCGCCGATCGCGCACGACCGCCGCAGTCGACGACTCGTCGTCGACATCTCCCCGACCGCTGACCCCGAATGAGGACTTCAATGCCCGCTGATCCGCACAGCACATGGGCCGACGACCCGGCTCTCACCCCGTGGGCCAGCGCCGTGGCACCGCCGCAGACGGGCCCCGGTTCGTCGGGCGACCCGAGTAGCGATGGTGAGGACGGGCAACGCCAGGCCGAACCGGTCAAGGCGCCTGTTCCGCGCCCCGCCCCGTCGCCCTCACCGCGGTCGGCGGTCCTCCCCGGGCCGTGGCAGCTAGGGCCGCCGGCGCAGGTCGTCGCTGATCAGTACCAGACGGGCCGACAGGATCGACCGAGCTCTCCGAGCCCGCCGCGTGCTGAGGGCACCGCAGACGCGCTGTCCTATCAGCAGCTCGTTCGGACGCGTCGGGACCGGCCGCAGGAAGGGTGGCGCGGTGCCGTCTACACGATGACGCGGGGCCGGCTGAATCCCGGCCTCTCCCCCACTGAGGCCGACCGACGGCAGAAGATCGCGCGGATGCAGACCCAGCTCGCGGGCTGGCACACCGTGACTGTGGCCTCGATGAAGGGGGGCATCGGCAAGACCACGGTCTCGGCCCTCCTGGGCCTGGTGCTGGCCGAATACCGCGGCGACCGAGTCGTCGCGCTCGACGCGAATCCCGACGCGGGCACCCTCGCCGACCGTCTGCTCGGGCAGGCGGTGCCCTACACCGTGCGGGACCTGCTCAAGAACCTCGACACCATCCACTCGCTGACCGACGTGGCCACCTACACAAGCCTCGCCGGTCGCCTGCAGGTGTTGGCCTCCGAGCAGGACCCGGCGATGAGTGAGTCCTTCAACCGCGACGAGTACGTGGCGGTCACCAAGGTCCTCAAGCGCTTCTACAACATCATCATCACCGATTCGGGCACCGGGCTGCTGCACTCGGCGATGCACGGGGCGCTGGAGAACACCGGCACGCTGGTCATCGCCGGGGCGCCGACGGTGGACGGCGGATCGCGCGCCGCGAAGACACTGGACTGGCTTAAGGAGCACGGCTTCGAAGATCTGGTCAGCAACGCCGTGGTGGTCATCTCGCTGCACCAGATCAGCGACAACATCGACCGTGGCGCGGTGGTCGACCACTTCCAGCAGCGTTGCCGCGCGGTGGTGGAGATCCCCGGGGATCCGCACTTGGCGACCGGCGGGCTCATTCAGCTCGAACAGCTGCGACCGCGAACCCGCGACGCCGCGATCAGCCTCGGCGCGCTGGTCGCCGACGCCTTCCACTACTCGCGCAACCACCTGCGCCCGCCCGAGGTCCCTCATCCGGCACAAGCCGAGGTGGACTGATCGTGGGGATGCTCGGATCGGTCGTCGCGGTGTTGACCCTGACGGCGGCCACGGGTCTTGCTCCGGCGGCCGCGCCGGTGGACTCGAAGGCGTCCTGCAACTGGCGGCTGACCGCGAAAGTTCTCTACCAGGAGGTCCGACTCGAGTCGACGGCGCGAGCGGTCAAGCTGCGCAACATTCTCGAGGACGCTGGGGTGAGCGCCCCGGACTTCCTGCCCGCTTCCTGCACCGACGGCTCAGCCGGAGGTACAGGTGGCCGGGGAACAGGGTCTTCGGGCTCGTCGGTGGGTTCAGGCGGTGGATCCATCGGCGGAGGCTCGGGGAACTCCGGATCCGGGCAGACCGGAGCTGGGGGCTCGTCCGGGGCGGGCGGCGGTGGCTCGCCCCGGACGGGCTCCGGTGGCGCTGCCGGTGGCGGGGCGACGGGCACCTCTGGGCCCGATGGGAATGGGAACTGCCCGACCACGGCTGCCGACGCTCTGGGGTGGGGGACCCCGAACCGGGAGGACGATTTCGAGGGCGGCGTCGACGGCTGGGGCATCTACGACGGTGCCGGACATGCCGGCAACGGGACCCGCTCGCCGGCCGCGATCACCACCGCCGACGGGATCCTGACCATCACCGGGACCCCGGACGGCCAGAGCGGTGGCATGGCCTGGAACCCGGGTCAGATGTACGGGCGCTGGGAAGGCTGTGCGCAGTCCCCTCCGGGTGACCCGGACCTGCACTCGCTGTTCCTACTGTGGCCGGACGCTGAGAACTGGCCCGAAGGCGGCGAGACCGACTTCATGGAGATCTCCGACCCGACCCGCCAGACCGTCGAGGGCTTCTTCCACTACGGAGCGGACAACCAGCAGGAACACGCGTCAGTCGACATCGACGCCACCCAGTGGCACGCCTTCGCCGTGGAGTGGACTCCGCAAGGCGCTACCTACTTCGTCGACGGCGAGGAGTGGTGGAACACCACCGACACCTCGATCCTCCCGCCCGGCCCGCAGCACCTGACCATCCAGCTCGACAACTTCGGCAACCCGCAGGAAGAGACCCAGATGCACGTCGACTGGGTCCGCCAGTACTCCCTCGACGGCACCGCCGGCAGCAGCTCCAGCGAGACGAGCGGGACCGGCCAGTCCGGAACCGGCAGCCAGGCGTCCGGGTCCGGCGATCAGGACCGGCCGGGCGGCGACAACAGCAGCGGCGACAGCGATGAGGACGAACCCGGTGAGCGCTCCGAGTCGGGTGACTGATCGTGCGCGCACCCCGCTCCCCACGCCGTCTGGAGACACCGAGATGAACATGTCGAACACCCGCAAGGCCGCCGCGGTCCTGCTCACCACCGCGGCACTGACCGTCGGCCCGGTGGCCGGGGTGGCGTGGGCCGCGCCGGCGCCAGCCGACGGCAGGACCTGCACACAGACTGAGAACAACACCGGCTCGTCCCCGTCGTCGGCCGGTGGGGCGGGGCTGGACCCCCAGGTCCTCCAGCAGGCACAGGACCTCGTCGACCAGACACGTGCCCTGCTCGCGACCCTGATCGCCTCCGACGACCCGCGCGCCGGAGCTCTCGTCGAACAGCTTCGCGGCATGGGAGTCACCCCGGCGGTCGCGACCGGTTGGCGCCAGCGCGCCCACGACGTCGCCGACTCCCTGCTCACCCAGAAGGCACCCGCAGCACAGCAGGCAGCGGTGATCCTCGCCCGCGCCGGGTTCTCCCCCACCCCCGCCGACCTGCGTGCCCCGAACGCCCAGGCCGCGCTGAAGCGGGATCCGTTGCCATCACCGGTATCCCGGTCCAACGCCTTGCCCGCCGTGGCTACCCCCGCACCTGCGGCGGCATCCGCTGGCGCCGCACGGTCAAGCGCCATGAGTGCGGTGCTCGCCGAAGCCATCACCACAGCAGCCGCGGCCGCCGACTCCGCTGAGGACGGCGGCTCCGGATCGGTGCAGGTCTGTGGCGAGAGTTCCTCCCAGGACCCCACCGAACCCCCCGACTCACCGGGCAGCGGGGCGTCAGCGGGGAAGGCAGACTCCGGTGGCACCGGTGAGGTAGGCGGCGCCGTGGGTGCGCCCTCGCCCACCTCATCCGGATCGGGCGCGGGCGCGGGGGCTGACGATACTTCGCCGAGCACTGCCGCTCCGGATTCCGACGATGGGTCCGCTACCGGAAGCGCCACCGACGGCTCCTGGGACGTGGATCTCCGGGCCTTGGCCGATGACCTGGCCGCGCAGGCGGACGACCCTGATGCCCAGGCGCTGGCCGAAAAGCTGCGCGCGGAGGGGTTCGGCGGCTCGACAGCAGGTGACGTCGCACCGACCGCACCCGAGTCCTCGACAGGAAGCCGCGTGCCCGGTAACGGATCTTCTACACCCGGCTCCGAAACCGAGACAGTCACCGCGCCGGAGAGCGGTTCGGGGTCGGAGAGCGGCTCAGGGTCGACTGCTCAAGACTCGGGCGACACGACGTCAGACTCGGACGGCGCCGCGGCGTCACAGGACCGAGACGACGATGAGCAGGGTCTGGACGGCGAGGTCGGGCGGCTCGCGCAGCAGCTGCAGCAGGTCCCCAACGACCCGACCGCTCAGCAGATCGCCGAGGCGCTGAGCTCCGCAGGTTTCGCGGGCGTCCGCGCCGGATCCGCGCGGGACTCCGATTCGGGGTCCTCTGCGACTCCGCCGAGGAGCTTGAGCGGTGAGAGCGGCGGGTCTGGGTCCAATCCCAGCAGGGACGAATCGGGGTCGGCCGAGTCCGGATCGAGCAGCTCTGCTGATGGCCCGCGGGGCTCCGACGACTCGGGCACCGATGACTCGGGCACCGGCGGCTCAGCGTCCGGCGGCTCAGGCGAGTCTGGTGATGGCCCGGGCGCCCCGTCAACCGGCGATTCTGAGGAGCCGCAGGAGGCTGCTCCGGCGCAGAGCCCGAGCGACAGTGGGGACAGCGGCGCGGGCAACGCGGCCGGCGCAGTCTGGGACAAGCTCGCCCAATGTGAGAGCAGCGGTGACTGGGCCATCGACACCGGCAACGGCTACAGCGGCGTTATCCGAACAGCTGAGGTCGGCAGTGATGCAGATCACTGCGGCCCAGGGGAGCCGGCGGCTCTCCCGAGCAGCTGGTGGGCCAGCTTGAGCGCCCTTGCAAGCTGGTGGTCGAGATGACCCGCTCCCCCGGGCCGATGTCACTCAGCCTGAGCAGGGCGGGTGCCCTCGAGTTCATCGAGCAGCGTTTGGACGCGACTTGCTGTTCGTCGGTGCCGTTCGGCCTCACGATCCCATCCACGTGCTTCTGCGTCGCAGACGAGCTGCTGTTCGGTGTCGAGCCGGATGCGGAGTCTCGGGGTGTAGTCGGGGGTGGTGACGAACTTCGAGCAGGTCAGGTAGAGGTCGCACTCGCATGGCCCTTCCTGGGGCAGGCGCAGGCAGCGGCCGAGCTCGAGCTCGGTCTTGAAGAAGTTCGTCGACAGCCAGTTGACGGCCTCTGTGGTGAGGTCGCCGTTGCGGATGGCCTCGGCCTGCGGCCCGGCCAGGATTGCGCCGGGGGCGAGGACGGCCTGGTAGTCGGCGAGGACGACGGGGTCGGACAGGCTGGTGTAGGTCATCGACATACCCGCGGAGCGGTGCCCGAGGACCTTCATGATGGTCTGGATCTTCGCGCCGCGTTCGCCGAGCTGGGTGCCCATGGTGTGCCGGAAGCGGTGCGGGTGGACCAACGCCTTGCCGTCGTCGTCGACCAGGCCCAGCGCGCGGCAGACCTCGGTCAGGCCGGCTTTGAACAGGTAGTCCGGGCTGGCCAGGCGCCCGTTGCGCAAGAACAGGTAGCGAACCGTCCGGCCGAGTCGCTGGTCGAACAGCGGCTGGTCGGTCTGGGCGCGGCGACGGGTGATGAGGTCGCGGACGGCCTCGGCGGCCTCGGGGTGGATCGGGACGACCCGTTCCTTGGCGGATTTGCCCGCGGCGAGGCGCAGGCGGTGGGTGCTGTCGGGGTAGGTGTCGAGGCAGTCCAGGTCGAGCTTGCGGATCTCCCCGCTGCGGGCGCCGCTCCAGCGGGCGACCAGCAGGGCGGTGCGCTGCAGTGGGTCAGCCAGGGCGCGGATGCCGTCCATGAGCGGGTCGAGTTGCTCGGCCGGGATGAACCGTGGGACGCGCTCGATCCCGCGAGGAACGTCGGAGCTGGTCAGCGGGGGTCTGGTGGGCATGTGCGGCCACTCGTTGATCGCGGCGTGGCGGAAGAACCGGGCGACGTGGCCGATGACGTGATCGCGGTAGACCGCCGAGAGCGGCTGGTCGGGGTGCTTCCACTTGCGCTGGTGGGGCAGCCAGGCCAGGAACTCCAGCAGGGCGGGCCGGTCGAGCCCGGCCAGGGTGGTCTGCTCGGGCCGGGTCTCAGCGTGCCAGGCCGCCAGGCGCAGCAGGCCCGAGCGGGCCTGGGTGACGGTGCCGGGCGCGCGTCGGACGGCGAGCTCGCGCAGGTAGCGCTGCATCGCCTCCTCGACCGCCGAGACGGTGCTGATCGCGGCCAGCGGGCGGGGTTGCTTGCGCAGTGGCAGGGCTTCGATGAACCCGGCGTGGAACAGCGCGACCCCGGTCTGGGTGACGCTGCTGTGCCAGGCCATCGGGAACCCGGACCGCATCTGGACCTTCAGGTCGAGCTGCTCGATCTCGGGCAGCGAGGCAACGGTGCGGATGGTCGTGCGCAGCTCGTCGATCTCGGCGAGAGACAACGTCGTGAGATCGGGGTCGGCGCGGTGCAGGATCAGCCGAGGCAGCGCCCAGGGCAGGCTCTTGTTGACGCTGGGAACCGAGACACCTCGTCCGAGCTCCTGCTCGCGCAGGGCGGCCATCTGCGCGCGCAGCGGCAGACCCAGCCCGTCGGCGATCGCGAGGATCCGCAGGTTCGCGGCCCCGAACAACCACGGCCAGTCCAGACGCAGCCGCCCGGTCAACGACAGATAGAACAGGTAGGGCCGCGCTCGGAAGCTCGCCGCCGCGCCTGCCGGGTCGACCAGCGTGCCCGCCGGGGCGGGGCGCGCGTGGATCGTGGGACCGACGCGTTCCGCCAGCGGGCGACGGGCCCATCGCGTCATCGACGGGTAGTGCTCGACGAACTCGGCCCTGGCCTGCAGCAGCATCGGTGTCCAGTTCTTCGACCCGCGCAGCCCGACGCGCAGGAACCGCTCGTACTCCTCGACCGAGGCGTGCGAGGGACCCGAGTAGCCGTCAGTGGTGCGCGGTGACCGCGAACGTCCTGGCGCGCTCATCGCGCCGTCTCCGGCTGCGGGCCCTGCTCCAAGGCGGTCCGGTAGTCGTCTCGGACCTGGTGGTCGGTGAGCCGGACGTAGACCTTGGTCGAGTCCGGGTGGGCGTGACCGAGGCGGCGCATCAAGGTCAGCTCCCGCATCCCGAGCTCGGTCATCCGGGTGGCGTGGGTGTGGCGCAGGCTGTGTGGGGTCAGCCAGGGCTCGCGCACTCCGGCGCGGGTCGCAGCCCGCTGGAACAGCCGGACCAGGCCGTCGTAGCTCAGTGCGTGGTCTCTGCGGGCGCCTCGGCCGCCGATCAGGAACAGCAGCGGTGTCTGGGCGTCCGGGGGGCGTTCGAGCAGCACGTAGCGGTTCAAGGCCGGGAGTGCCCGGTCCTCGAGCAGGTCCACCACCCGATCTCGGCGGGACTTCTGCCGTGCGCCCTGCGGGTGATCGTCGCGGTGGCGGACGGTGACCCGTTTCCGACCGTAGGAGATGTCCTCCAGATGCAAGCCCAGCACCTCACCCGGTCGCAGGCCGCCCTCGTGCATGAGCTCAAGCAGCGCCCGGTCGCGCAGCTTGTCCAGCTGCCCCAGCAGCGCCAGATAGGTCTCGTCCGGGATCGGGCGCGGCAGCGTGTCGACGGTGCGGACCCGCAAGATCCGGCGGACCGGGCGCTGATCGGCGCTGGTCAACAGCGGTGGCCGATGCCGGCCCAGCACGCGGGACGAGGCCTGGTCGGCCTCGCGCAGGATCGGGTTCTCCACCTGCGTGTAGCCGCCGCAGCTGATCAGGAACTCGTAGAACGACGACACCGCAGCCAGCACCCGGTTGCAGGTGCGCGCCGACAACCGACGCCCGTCCCCGCTGACCAAACCGAGCTGGCTGCGCTGCGCCCGCCCGGCCGAGGACTGAACCCGCAGCCAGCCCAGGAACTCCGTGGCCAGCATCGGGGAGAACCCACTGACCGGCTCGCCACGCTCGTCGAGGAACTGCAGCAGCTTCATCAGGTCGTAGGCGTAGGCCCGGACTGTGTTCGGCGAGTACTCCCGCACCGCCAACGACGACAGGAACGCCGACACCTCTGCCACCGGCACCTCGCAGTCGTCGACCACAGCCACCGTCGGCTCTCCTGGCCGCTCCGGTTCGCATTTCACCACTCGCATGACCGCGAACTAGATCATGAACCGTCGTCGTCTGACCTGCAGCTTCCTCGTCGTGGCGTAGGAGATGTCCAGATAAGTGGTGGCCTGCAGTTCGACGACTCCACCTGGAAGGCCTACGGCGGCGATGCCTACGCCCCGTCCGCGGCGGCGGCATCGCGCGATCAGCAGATCGCGGTCGCGGAGAAGCTGCGCGAGGACCGCGGCGGTTTCTCGGCGTGGCCGGCGTGCAGCCGAAAGCTGGGGCTGCAGTGACCGCCATGGCCGAACGGATCACCCGACCGGCACAGGTGGCTGCCCCGTCCGCGTTCAGGCCTCAGGCGCCGGCAACGGTCGATGGCCTGTTGCACCCGATCGCGGCCGAGTTGCTCGCCGGAGCCGAACGCGAGGTCGACGATCTGGACGTCGAGCAGATCGTCGACGTCAGCGCCGGGATGGTGGCCGCCGGGCGCGGGGACGAGGTCCTCGCGGCCGTGCGGGAGGCCGGCCGAGAGCTTGGCGCAGCTGCCTCCCTGCAACTACCGGCGAGTGCCCACCAGCCGATCGACTGGGCTCCGTTCGGCACCGTCGTCCCAGTCCTCGCCGGGTCACCTGGCGCGGGTGCATCGTGCGTCGCTGCGGCCTTGGCCGACGCACTGCAGCTGGCAGCCCGCTGTGTGCTGATCGTCGACGCCGCCGATCCCGCCCGCTCCGGGCTCGCCGGCGCAGCCTCGGCCGAGGGCCCCTGGACCAGTCAGATCTCCGCGCACACAGCGATCCGCTTCTCCTGGCGGGACCAGGCCCTACTCGCCCGGGTGGAGACGGATCTCCCCGCGATCAGTCCGGGTCTGGTGCCGCCGCCGCCGGAGTGGCTACCCCGGGTCGACCCGCTGCATGTGACGGTGGTCGACATAGGCCACGACGGCTGGCGGACGACCGCGAATCCCCTGCTCGGGGCGGGGGGTTGGCTCCGCAACGGGGCACCCGCGCCGCGCCCGGTCTTGGTGGTGCGCGCGACCCGCCCCTCGCTGCGGCACGCCGAGCAGGTCCTGGCCCGCCTCGATTCCTGGGTGAGCTCCGGGATCGCCGTCCCTCCGGCACAGCTCGCCGTGGTGGGGGCGAAGAAGTGGCCGGCCGGGGTCGCCGGAGCCGCCGGACGACGCCTGGATGGGCTGCTCGACGACGCCGTGTTCGTTCCGCTCGAGCAGAGCCTGGAGATCGGCGGCATCACCGACGAGCTCCTCCCGGACAGGGTCCTCGACGCCGTCACTCCACTGCTCACCGGCCTGGGGCTGTTCCCAGAGTCGGATCGCTCGCGCTCACGAAAGGCACGCCGCTGATGTCCGCATTCGCCGCGATCACCACCGCGCTCACCACCGTTGCCCCGGGCCTCGAGGACCCTTTCGGCGCGGTGCTCGCTCTTCCCGGGAATCCGAACCCGCAGGCCCCGCCCGGAGCACAGAACATCGAGAACGTCCTGGGCTACATCAAGTGGGGTGCGGGCGCGGCCATCGTGGCCGGCTTCTTCGCAGGCGTCGCGCTCTTCGCCGGGGGCCGGATCGCCGATCATCACCGCTTCGGGCGGATGGGAGCCATCACCATGTTCGCCAGCGTCGGAGCCGCGTTCCTCTACGCGATCGGCTACTCCGTACTGACCACCTTCGCCGCGGGCTGAGTCGGACCAAGACCGAGTCGATGAACATGTACTGGCCCAACACCCCCGGAAATCGGACGCAGCAGGCCGACACTCCGCGGCCTGATGCCGCGGTGGCCCGCCGTCGGGCGCTCATCGTTCTCGTCGGCGGCGGCGTGGTCGCGGTGCTGCTCGTCGTCGGCCTGGTCTGGCTGGTGCTCGGACTCGGCGGAGCACCGGCCCCAGACCCCATAACCGTCCCGGCTCCCCAGGTGGCCGAGCCGGGTTGGGACACCACCGGACAGTACGAGCTGGCCACCCGCCCGATGCCGGCGTTCCCAGAGTCCGCTTCAGCCCCGCACCCGCTCGCCGCCGAGACCGCCGGTTCGACGATTGCCCTGCCGCAGCCCGGGACCACCGAAGGGCGCTACGTACCCACCGGCTTCCCCGCCACCGTCGAGGGCGCGATCGCCCAGCAGGCTGCACTACTCACCGCGGGACTCGCCGGCGGGGACCCGGCCACCTACACCGCCGCCTACGACTCCCTCATCGCCCCCGGAACGCCCCCGGCTTCGAGTAGCCGGATGGTCGAGCAGCTGCAGACCTTCCGCGCCCGCGCCGGACTGCCACGGTCCGGGGCCGAGCCCGGCCTGCAGATCACCTACACACCCACCTCCGCGCTGGTGAAGGGCACCACCGACGGTGGCCGCTACACCGTGGTCTGTGTGCTGGGCGAGATGACAGTTCAACGCAACGGCCAGCTCACCTCCGGCGGGATCGGAGACTGCCAGGCCCTGCGCTACTTCGCCCCCTCCCCCGCCGAGGCGCCGGACTGGCACATCGCCCCCGGCCCGGCCGCCGCCCCGTCGCCGGACCTGTGGCCCGGCACCGCCGAAGCCTTGGCCGCCGGGTTCCGCCCTCTCAGCTGATCCACGTCATGTCACCACTCCCCCCACCGCCCGTGCAGAAGGAAAGGAGCCGTCCGTGAACCTCCTCGGAGATGCGGCGGCTGGATTCGTCACCTCCGCCATGGACAAGATCGCCAAGGCGATGTGGAGCGCCGCGCTATGGGTGCTGCGGGGTGCCTTCGAGCTGATGGACTCCCTCCTCGGTTTCGGCGACGGTTCCGACCTCGTCGACGCCGACGGACGCCTCGCCGCGGGCACTCCGCTCGCCGGGATCTGGCCGACGCTGCTCTGGATCTCCGCCGCCGTGGCATTCGGGCTGTTCCTCTGGCAGCTCACGACCACCGTGGCCCGCGGCGGGGCCGGGTTCTGGCGGGCGGTGTCCGGGCCGGTCGCCTACGGCATCGCGATCGCGATGACCGCCGGCATTCTTGCCGCGCTACTCGGTGGGGCGGAGGGCCTGACCAGCATGCTGCTGCAGCAGGGCCTCGCCTCCGACAACTTTCAGACGATGTTCACCACCGGGAAGATGGCGGAGGTCTTCACCGACAACCCCGACCTGGGCGCGGCCGCCGCGAACACCGACGAGACCGTCCGTTCCCTGGTGTTGTTCATCGTCGCGCTGTTCGGCGTGATCCCGGCCGGCCTCGGCTTCGCTCTACAGATGATCTTCCGGCAAGGCGTCATCTGGATCCTGCTCGCCACGATCCCGATCACCGCGGCCGGGTTGATGACCCAGACGACCTCGGCGATGTTCTGGCGCAACGTCCGCTGGGCCCTGGCCGCGATCATCATGAAGCCCGCGCTCGCGCTGGTTCTCGTCGTCGGGGTCAACCTCATGTCCGCGCCCACCGGAGTCGGCGGGCTTCTCGTCGGCACCGGGGTCCTGCTGATTGCAGTGTTCTGCCCGATGACCGTCTACCGGCTGCTGTCTTTCGTCGAGCCCGGCACCCAGGCCGGAATGGCACTTCGTTCGCTGTCGAGTCAGGGCTCCTCGTCCGGCCCGGGCGGCGGCGGCTCCGGCGGCGGAGGTTCGGCCGAGCAGGCCAACACCGCCCGCTTCGACGCCGCATCCGGGGGCGCCGGGGGTGGGGCCGCCGCTGGCGGAGCCGCCGGGGGCGCGGCCCTCGGTGCGGCTGGAGCCGTCGGGGCCGTGGGCGCAGCGGTCTCGGGTGCTGCCCACGGAGCCTCCAACTTCGCCAACAGCCAGATGGACGCCACAGGGATGGGTGCGGGAGTCGGCGGCCGCAGCGGTGGTGGTGGAGATGGTTCGTCGCAGTCGAGTGGGGCGGGGTCAGGGGGGTCGTCCGGCCAGTCTGGAGGTTCGAGCGGTGGGTCCGATGGCCGCGATGTCGGGGGTGGGCCGTCGGGCGCGGTGCCGGGCGCACCCGAGGCGGCACCGCTCGAGGGCGGTGCGGCGAGCGGCTCCTCAGCGGCCGGCGACTCCGGAGGACCGCCTGCGATCGAGCCGGCGCCTGAGATCGGCGCCGGGGGCGCGCCCGGCGGGGGCGGTCACGCCGAGACGCCCCCGCCGGAGCAACCCACACAGGGCAGTAACCGCGGCGGCCCGAGCGCGGGTTCAGCGGGCGGAGCGAGTGAGGCGGTGATCCCGTGAGCCAGACGGTCGAGGGTCCGCGGGTGTATCGCGGGCTGAACTCCAAAGAGCGCGCGGGCTGGATCCTCGGCCTGACCCCGTGGCAGGCCCTCGCCTGCCTGGCGCTGGCCGCTCCGGTGCTACTGGCGATGTCGGCCGGACGGTGGTCTTCGGCGTTCGTGTGGCTGCTGCTCGACGGCACCCTCGCCGCGCTCGTCGTCGTCCCGATCCGGGGCCGCTCCGCGATGCGGTGGCTGGCCGATCTTCTGCTGTTCCAACTGGGGGTTCTCATGCGCTGGTCGCTCTGGCAGTCGCGCGCTGCAGCCGGAGATCCCGGCCCCGCGCAGGAACCCGATCTCCCCGGAGTGCTGGCTCGCCTGCGGTTTCCCGACGGCCCGCCACACCGGCAGGGCCGGATCTGTCTGATCCACGACACCGGGCAGGGACGTTGGGGTGCGACCGCGCGGCTGACCCACAACGGGGTCGGGATGTTGTCCGACGCGGACTGCGAGCGTCTCGCTGCCCGCCTCGGCACCCTGCTCATCGCTCTGGGCCACCGCGACGTCGTCGACCGCATGTCGCTGTACGTGCGCACCGTCCCCGACGACGGGACCGAGTACGATGTCTGGCGCGCAGCCCACGAGTCCTCGGCGGCTCCCCATCTGGCCAGGCTGGCGACCGACGAGCTCGACCGCACGATCGGGTCGGTCAGTGTCCGGACCGAGCTGTTCGTGACGATCTCCGGCTCGGAGACGGTGCTGGCCAAGCCGGCGAAGGCGGCGGGCGGCGGCACGAAGGGCCGCGCGTACGTGCTCTACCGGGTCCTGGACGGCATCGAGGACCAGCTCAAAGCCCTCGGTGTTCGCACGATCACCTGGCTGACCTCCGCCCAGCTGGCCGAGGCGATCCGCACCGGCTACAACCCGGCCGCGGCCGCGGGACTCACCGCCGCGCACCTGGCTCACCCCGATCCGGTTGGGGAGGACGGGCTCCCGATGGCTGCCGCCGGCCCGACGCTGGCCCCGACCCCGGCCGCGCGGGCCTATCACCACGACGGGTTCAGCTCGGTGTCGTATGCAGTGATGATGCCCGAGGCGGGCACCGTGTTCGGCAGCCTCGGACCGCTGCTCGCGGTCCGCACCGCCGGCGAGCGCCGCACCTTGGCCCTGCACTACCAGGTCTTGTCGCACAAGTCGGCGCAGCGCGCGGTCCAGCGCGGGCGGTTCCGCAATAACGTCATGACCGACTACAAGTCGTCCAAGGGTTTCACCACCACCGCCGTCGACGCCCGACGCGCCGGTGGCGCCCGCGCCCAGGAGTCTGCGGTGGCCTCCGGTCACGCGATGGTCCGGGTCAGCGCCGCGGCGTCGGTGACCGTCCCGGCGGACTGGAACCTCGAGGACCACGCCGCCCGGCTGGAGAACGACGCCTCGGGCCGCTTCCATCTGCTCCGTCTGGAGCTGGCACAGGATTCCGCGTTCGTCAGTGCCGCCGTCCCGGTAGGCCTCGGCCTGCCCCGGCTGAAGGGAGCCCTGAGCTGATGGCACGCAACCGACGCCCCAGCCGTGGCGATGTCCGGACCGCGTTCGAGCTCCTCGACTCCTTCGGCGGCGCACCGAACCTGTCCGGGCCGACGGTCGATCCGGCGGCTGCGGCGGAGGAACGCGACCGGCGGATCAACCGCCCTGCGGCGCCCCCGCGCGGGCCCGCCGAGCCCGGCCGCGGCTGGGCCCCGGTCGACGCCGCGACCCGGATGCCGGTCTACCAGGTCACCACTTCCGAGATCGGCGGTCTCTTCCCACTCTTGGCGGCCAACGGCGTCCCGGCCATCGGGGCCCGGATGGGATACGACGCCTTATCCGGTGGGGCGTTCTACTGCCACCCCATCGAATGGCTGCTGCGCGGGCTGGCCACCAACCCGAACATGGTGATCTTCGGCGAGCCCGGCCGCGGCAAGTCCAGCACCGTGGTGGCGTTCTGCCTGCGGATGATGCTGTTCGGGATCAAGACCCTGATCTCCGGCGACGTCAAGGGCGAGTACACCCCGCTGCTGCGCGCGCTCGGGATCACCCCGATCGCTCTGGGGCGCGGCTCCAGCGCCCGGCTCAACGCCCTCGACCTCGGCCCTCTCGCCGCGCGCTGGAGCACATGGCCGGTCGAACGCCAACGCGAGGAACTCGCCGGCGTGCTGGGGCGCTGGACCAAGCTGCTCGCCGCCCTCGCCGAGACCCAGGGCTACTCCCCCACCGTCACCGACGAGCTCGTGCTGGCCACCGTGCTGCGCCGCCTGGTCGGCGTCAGCGACGGCTACACCCGGCTACGCCCGGTCACCATCCCCGACGTCGCCCGCGTGCTGGCCGACCCCGACGACGACCTCTGGGCCGACGCCCGCTTCGCGAGCCGCCGCGACTTCCTCGACCACACCCGACTCATCACCGACGCGCTGTCCAACCTGGTCTCCGGGCCACTGGCCGGGCTGTTCGACGAGCCCACCAACTTCGAGCTCGACTGGGACGCCCCGATCCAGTCGATGGACCTGTCCCTGCTGCGCAGCCGCGGCGACCAGGCCATCGCCGTCGCCCTCACCTGTCTGGGCTCCTGGTCCTCGATGATCACCGATCTGCAAGACGACGGCGACATCCGCATCGTCGTCCGCGACGAGGTGTGGCGCCAGATGCGCCTTGGGCTGCGCGCGGTCCACGCCGTCGACTCCGACCTGCGCCTGTCGCGCGCCGAACGGAAGATCCAGCTCCTGGTCATGCACAAGCCCTCCGACCTGCTCTCGGTCGGGGCCGCGGGCAGCCAGGAGGTCGCGATCGCCAAGGACCTGCTCGCCCTGTGCTCGACCCGGATCCTGCTGGGCCAGTCCACCCGGGTCGCCGACGAGCTCGCCAGCGAGCTCGCGCTGACCGAACGCGAGCAGGACGTCGCGGGCGGCTGGGCGATGGAACGCCAGGGCCGCGCGCTGTGGAAGATCGAGAACAGCCCCGGCTACAAGGTCCAGACCGTGCTCTCCAGCACCGAGATGCGGATCTTCGACACCAACGCCCAGCTCCGTGCCGCCGCCCCGGCGGCGCTGGGCTCCTCGACCGGCTGATCCGGGTCGGTCAGTGAACTCCACGTCGGCGAAACTCGGTGCGCTCGTGGTCGCGGCCCTAGCCGTGATCACTGCGACGGTGCTGCTGATCGGGATGTCGCTGCTGGCCTCGTTCGGCGGGGGCGTGCTCGGGGGCGGTTGCGGCGGGGATGGCGGCCCCGGCGGCGGGACCGCGCAGGTGGGCCCGCGGGTGTGGTCGGCCGAGCAGATGACCAACGCCCAGACCATCGTGGGGATCGCCGTCGAGCGGCAGCTGCCCAAGCGCGCCGCGGTCATCGCCCTGTCGACGGTGATCGTCGAGTCCCGGCTGGAGAACGTCGGCTACGGCGACCGGGACTCCCTCGGACTGTTCCAGCAACGCCCTTCGCAGGGCTGGGGCAGCACCGAGCAGATCCTCAACCCCGCCTACGCCACCGCGACGTTCTACGACCGCCTGCTCGCCGTCCCCGGCTGGCCGACCCTGCCTCCCGGCCAAGCAGCCCAAGCCGTACAGATCTCCGGGTTCCCCGAGCGCTACGCACCCGAGGAGGCCGCAGCCGCCGCGCTGGTCGACCAGTTCTGGCAGGGCCCGGACAACCCGGTACCCGCCGCACCCGACGCCCCACCGGCCGGGCCGGGTGGAGGACAGATCGACCTCGCGGCCCTGGCGACCACTCTGTGCCCGGACCAGGGCGCCGGCGGGCTCCCGCCCGGCGGTCCCGCACTGGTCGATCCCGGGAAGCTCCCACCCGGGTTCGTACTCCCCGCCGACCCGCAGCAGCGCGCCGCGGTGTCCTACGCCCTCGCCCAGCTCGGCAAGCCATACGTGTGGGGAGCCAAGGGTCCCAACGCTTTCGACTGCTCCGGGCTGATGACCGCAGCGTGGGCGGCCGCCGGGGTCCCGATCCCCGCGGGCACGGTCAACCAGAAGTTCGCCGGCTCTCCCGCCGATTTGGCCCAGCTCTCCCCTGGTGACTTGATCTTCATCCCGGGGTCGCTGGGCTCCCCCAGCAACCCACGACACGTCGGCATGTATGCCGGGCAAGGGATCATCGTGAACGCCTACGACGACTCCAGCGGAGTCATCCTCCAGCCGGTCGCGAAATGGGCCGACCAGATCGTCGCGGTCCGCCACATCGCAGGCTCCACCGGCGAACCCACCGCCACCGACGTCCTCGCCCAGGAGGCCCCGGCATGAGGCGCTCCTCCCCCACCGCCGACCGAGACCTCGCCATGGCCGCGGTGGGCTTCGCCGGTCTCGTCCTCCTCGTCGGGGCCTCGGGGCTGCTCGCGGCCGCAGTGGTCCTCGCCGCTGGGTTCCTCGGCGCACCGCTGGCCTGGCCCGACGTCGGCGCCTGGTGGCCTTTGGTGTTTGCCGTGCTGGGTCATCCCGCTGATCCCGGGTCCGCCGTCGGCCCGCCGTGGGCCGACACTCTCGCCGGCCAACCGTCGACCTACTGGACGTTCGCGGCGTTCCTCGGTCTGCTAGGGCTGGCTGTGGCGATCGCTGCCGGGATTCTCGGGTGGCGGCGCTGGGGCCCGACCGGCCCGGGGCACGCCAGTCGACGAGAGATCCGACGCGACCTCTCCCTCGCCGCGGCCCGGCGCACCGCACGGTGGACCCGCCCGAGTCTGTCCACGCTGGAGTGCAAACGGGCACCATTGGAGGAGGTCGCGGCCCCACTACACCGCGGCGTCATCGGCGCGATGTGCAGCCCCTTGACCAGCCCCACCGGCACGCTCGCTCCGACCCAGACCGGCAAGAGCCGGCGCGACCTCGTCCACAAGGCGATCGGCGCTCCGGGCGCCCTGCTGTGCTCCACGACCAAGCCCGATCTCCTCGAGTTCGCCGGTCTCGCCCGCACCCGCCGCTTCCTCGCCGGCCCCGTCCTGGTCTTCGACGCCACCGGCACCACCACCTGGCCCGCGCAACTGCGCTGGTCGCCGATCCAAGGCTGCCAGGACTACGCGACCGCCGAACGACGGGCCCACACCATGGTCGAGGCCTCCGCGGTCGCCGTCGAGACCGGAGGGGGCGGTGGCGCCGGCAACGACAGGGTCTTCAGGGAGCGCGCCAAGGTCGTGCTCACCGCCTACCTCCATGCCGCCGCACTCCACAGCCGTGGCGTCAGCTCCCTCATCCGCTGGTCGACCGCCAAGCCCCTCGACCGCGAGCCCGTCGCACTCCTCGAGCACTACAGCCCCGACGTCGCCGCCAACCTCTCCGCCGAGATGGGCATGGTCGATCGCACCTCCGACGCCGTGTGGATGTCGGTGCGCCGGGTCATCGAGCCGCTCATGAGCCCGGCCCTGCGCGACCTGTGCTCTCCCGGACCCGGAGAGGGGTTCGACGCCCGCAGCTTCATCGGCAACCAGGGCAGCCTGTTCCTCATCGCCGGCCGTCAGCACGCCGCAGCAGCAGTCCCGCTACTCACCGCCCTCGCCGAGGAGTGGCTCACCACGGCCACCGAGATGGCCAAGTCCTATCCCACCCGACGCCTCGAACCGCCGGCCACGGCGGTGCTCGACGAGCTCACCAACGCCACACCGGTACCGAACCTGCCCGACATCGTCTCCGACTCCGCAGGTCAGGGAGTCGTGATCCACTGGGCCGCCCAGTCCCGCGCCCAGCTAGACGACGCGTTCGGCACACCCCGCGCCCGCCAACTCCTCGACAACACCACCACCCTCAGCCTCTGGGGTGGACTCAAGGACACCGACGCCCTCGAGTGGGCCTCCACGCTCAGCGGCCACCACGAACGGATCCGCCACCAGACCCATTCCGACGGGATCCTGTCCGCCGGCCGCGGCTCGATCGGCACCGAGACCGAACCCACCTATCGCCCGGGCGCCATCCGCACCCTCCAACCGAACAAGACCCTCATCATCCACAGAGCCTTGCGGCCGATCCTCGCCAAGACCATCGACGTCAGCCAACGGCGGGACTGGCCACAGCTGCGCGCAGACCAGGCCTCGGTTCGCGACGCCACGCCTGCCGTCTCCCAGCTGGGCTACGGGCTCGACGCTCCACACCGCCCAGATCAGCCTTCGGCTCGACTCCCGAGGTGACCGACCCGACCCTGACACGTGTGACGATCTACCGGCGAGGACCAGGACAGCAGGAGGAGAGGCCAGGTGACCCCTGACGAGGCCCGCGAGCTCCTCGGTGTCAGTGCAGCCGCGAGTCATGCTGAAGTGCGCGCGGCCTACCGTAGGCTCGCGAAGGAGTTGCGCCCAGACCTCGGGCGCAACGCCGCACTGTTCCGACTCGTAGTCGAAGCCCACTCGATCCTAACGACTGAACGAGACGCCACCTCGGACCGCGACGTGCGACCGTCGCCCACACGGCCGCCACGGCCGAGCACGTCCCAAGCTCCTCCCCCGCCGCCGCAAACCGGACCCTGTCGCGGAAGGCGAGATCCGAGCGGAGATTCGAGACGAGCCGCGGAGGCGCCCCTCATTCGTCCTTCCGCGTATCTCACGCGAACGTGGGAAGCACTGGTCAGATGCGCGCAGGCTCTACCCCTCCCCCGCACGCTTTACGGCGTCGCCGTGACGCTCGTCGGCTGGCTGATGACGTGCGCATTCGTCTCAGCCCTTGTGCGCGAGAGCGTCCCCAGTGCCGCAGTCGCTCCAGTCCGCGGAGTCGCCCTCGCCATCGTCATCGGCCTCCCCCTGACGCTGCTGGCCGTTCGCGTGCTCGCGGCAGCACGGACGAGACGGCAGCGCCGGGAGAGGCGCCCCGGAGTGTCGGAGTAACCGCGGTTACCCCGACATCCGGAGCTCTGCGCCTGATGCCCCTGAAGGCCTCGCCCTCCCTCAGGGGGTAACCGCGGTTACCCCCTGAGAACCGACCGCGGACGGACGGAGATGTGGGCGGGAACCGGTTCGGCGCGCGGTCGCCGTGAAGCGTGGCGGCAAGCCCCGTGACCACGGGGGAGGGGTAACCGCGGTTACCCCGACGAAGACCCGCGCGCCGCGAACGTCCGGGGGTGGAGCACCCATAGACTGCCCACGACCCCGAAGTACCGGCGCTCGCCGGGAAGTACACGGAGGTAGTGGCTGATGCCTACCCGAATCCATGTCGTCGCCAACCAGAAGGGCGGAGCGGGCAAGACGACGCTGGCGATGAACCTCGCCGCGGTCGCCTACGACGTCCTCGCTCGTCCGGAGCCGATACTGAGGCAGGCCGCTGAAGCGGTCGGAGATCCGGACAGTCCGGTCCTTGTCGCCTCGACCGACCCGCAGGCCTCGTCCCCGTGGTGGTCTGACCGTGTCCAGCGAAACGGAGGGCTTCCGTTCGACTTCACCGAGGTCGACCAGCCGGAGCAGCTGCAAGCGCTGCGCGGGCTGAGCTACGAGCACGTGTTCGTCGATACACCGGGCAGCTTGGAGAACGAGCACATCCTGGCGGCCGCGCTGGCGGTGTGTGACGACGTCATCGTGCCGATGCCGCCGGAGCCGCTGGCTTTCATCCCTACGGACACCACGATCAAGCAGGTGATCGAGCCGCGCGGGCTGCCATACCGGGTGGTGGTGAACAATTGGGACCCACGCGACGGGCGGATCGACCTCGATCAAACGGTCGAGTTCATCCAGGCCCGAGGCTGGCCTATGTGTTCCACGGTGGTGCGTCGCTACAAGGTGCACACTCGTGCGGCGGCTGAAGGGCGTGTGGTCACGCAGTACCCGAAGAACCGGGTCTCGATGGAGGCGCGGGAGGACTTCTTCCGGCTGGCCCTCGAGTTGGGTTACGGGGGAAGCATGCCCGTCCCGTCGGCTTACGCCTCGCTCGACTCGACCGAGGCGATCTGATGGCGGGGAAGAGGGTCAGTCTCGCCGACCTCGCCACCGCGGACACGCAACAGTTCTCGCGCGTTCCCGCTGGGCTGGCGGTGACGCCTCCGCCGTCCGAGCGTGTGGCCTCGCTCGGTGATGTCGCACCCAACCCGGTGAACGCTCGGGTCTCGCATCTGCGCGATCCCGCCTCGGTTGGAAGTCTCGCCGACTCCATCGCCCGTAACGGGCAGCTCGAGCCGTGCACCGTCGTCACCAGCAAGGCCTTCACCGCGATCTTCCCCGAGCACTCGGAAGCCATCGGGACCTGCCGTTTCGTGCAGGTCTCGGGCGCGCGCCGCCGCGCCGCCCTGAAGCTGCTGGGACGCGACTCGATCAACGTCCATGTATTGGATGCGGTCGCGTCAAGCCGCGCGAGCTTCGTCTCGGCTGGGGCGGCGGAGAACATCGACCGCGAGAATTACGACGCGATCGAGGAAGCTCACGCCGTGGCCATGCTGGTCAAGGAGGCCGGGTCGCGCCAAGCAGCGGCGGAACAGCTGGACCGGACCACGACGTGGATCACCCAACGGACCAATCTGTTGAAGCTCTGCGACGAGCTGCAGACTGCGGTTCGTGACGCCCGCATCCCGCTGCGGATGGTCCGTCAGCTTCACAACGTGGATACTCCCGCGCAGCTCGCAGCGCTGTCCCGATGGCAGGCGACCGCCGCACGTCGTGACCAGGCCGATCAGGCCCTGCTGGACGGAGATGGGGAGAAGAGGGCGTCTACGGTGCCTCGACGGTCGCGAACCGCCGCCGCGGTGGCCAAGCTCGGAGGCACACCGGAGAAGATCGCTGCCGCGCTGCGCTCTGAGCTCTCCGCGGACGACCGCCGTGAGTTGGCGACGGCGCTTCTGCGCGACGACGAGGCCGGGAGTCCCACGTAGCGGAGTTGGTCCCGGCCCACCATCTGCGCGCCGGGACCAACCGCGGTGAATCAGGCGTGAGACGGCTTATCCTGTCGACGAGTCCGGAGAGCGGCCAGGTGCCTCTCGACAGCAGCACGAGCCGCCTGGCGGATCTGGTCGCTCCCTGAGACCGACGTTGAGGGAGTGGGGGAGGGGCTTTGGTGATCGATGCGAGCGGCGAGATAGTCGCCGCGGCGGCCAGCGACGGCTGCGGGCAAGTCTCGAACCCGCCCCTGCCATGGGCGCAGCCGGTACCCGATGACACGGAGCGGATCACTCGCGCCACGGAGTGCGTCCCCTCGTGAGATGTCGGGACGGTCTGGGTGGTGGTCGATCGCGTACAACAGCCCGATCACCGAGAATCCCTCGTCCCACCACTGCTTGAGCAGCGCCCGGGCACGCCACGAAGGGACCTGGGATCCCCCCCGGCGGTCTAGGCCTGTCCTTTGTAGTAGCAGCAGCGAAGCTGCTGTCCGTTGTTTTGGTGACTCGGGGATACGGAACGCAGGCCAGGGGGGTGCGGTTGGTCTTTCTAGCCGTCTGCCGCCGCGCAAGGGGTTACTACTCACGTAAGACATGGGGAGGTCGCCAGTTTCATCCACAGGCGACAGGACAGGGTCCGAGGCGTTGCCTAAGGGCTGGGGGAGAGGGCGATCGCTCACGAAGGCGTAGCTGGGTGCACGGTTGGTCTGGCTGCCCAGGAACTCCTTGGAAGCTCCAGGCTCGACCACGACCAAGAGGCCCACGTCCCGGGCCCAGGCGAGCACCCTGCTGACGGTTCGCGATGCTCGTGCTCCGGCAGCTCCCAGGTGTTCCGCGGTCAGGCCGGTGACCAGGCCGCTGTCCCAGTCCATGTGGAGGACCAGCCTGCGCAGGATCTGACTCCAGCTGCGTCGTTTGTCGCTGCGCCAGTCCTCGGCGTCGACGAGCTCGGCGACCCGGGCGAGTGCGGAGGGCTGGGACGTGACGACGTGCCAGCCGGACTCGATGAAGTTGCGCCACCCGGGGTGCGGTGTGAAGCCACCCTTGTCGACCCTGGCACGCGCGCGGACACGGCCGCGGGCTCGGGCGCGCGACGCTGCGCGAGCTGACGCTTGAGGGCGGGTGCCCGGCCGGGTCGTAGACGGCTGAGAGGATGGGTGTGCCCGGGCCGCACGTCCACGTGGAACGCGTGACCCGAACGGCCGATCCGGCTGGACTCGCCCGAACGTGCACGGGTCGACCTCAGCGGTCGGAGAGGTGCGATGCAGAAGGCAGCGGTCATCATCACCAGCGGAAACGAGGGTGAAAGCGCCCTGCTCATGGCAGGGCAAGCACCATCCCGTGGCTTCGTGGGATTGAACAGCATCGTGTCGGGCTCGCGCACGATGCTGCCCAAGAGGTATCTTGGACACGCGAAAGCGCCCCTTTGCTGGCAAGCGGGGGTTTGGCCCGGCCTCGGCCGGGTGTCGCGTCGAACGGGAGTCGCGTCCCGGTCGGCGGTTAGCTAGACGAGGCGACCTCTTGGCAGGAGGTCGCCTCGTTCTGCGTTAGGAGGCCTTCGTCAGCGGCAGCTCCTCCTGAACAGGAGGAGGCAACGGGGTCGGCAGCGCCTCAGGGTGGCTGAAAGCGATCTGCACGAGGTAGGCGAGTGTGTCCGAATAGGTCCACTCGAGCGAGTCCGCCAGGTCCCGCACCCGCTTCCCATCCGTGAGCGAAAGTCGGGTCACCATGAGGTCGCGGGGGCCCTTGGAGGGCCTGCCGCCTCGTGCTTCCCGTTTAGCCATGCGCGCGATCATCGCCCAGTTTCTGATACAGGTCACGCGACACGCCGGTCCGCGCAAGCAGTTTCTGATACGAACCAACCCGAGTGGGTGATCCCGAACCGCTCCCGCGACGGGCGTAGGCGTTGCACACCAGGGGGAGTCGCGCGTCCGCTACTCGAAGATGCGGCCCTCGTGCTCACGGGCAAGGAGTTCGACGAGCTCCGTCGCCTGAGACTCTTTAACCGTTGCAGCCCAATAGATCTCATGGCGATGACGGTAGGCGCGTACACGATCAACCTCGCCTTCGCGGACCTCGGCGGCCTCGAGCTCGATGACCACGATGGACTCGTCATCGACGCCGTCGAGTCTCTCGAAGAGATCGAAGCTGACGCCGAAGCGGCTGGGCATGTCGGTGTCGAGGGGGATCACGCCCAGCTCGACAGTGGGCAGCCGGGATAGGTCCGCCAGCCGCCGTAGCTGCTCGGCCATGATCGCGGAGCTGCCCAATCGTTGTCGCAGAACGGCTTCCGTGACGATGACCCGGAGGTGCGTGTCCCGCTGATACAGCAGTCTCTGCCGCTCTATGCGAGTTCGCACTGCGTCCCCCAGCGCGTCTCTGTCGAGGCCGACGACCGTTTCCAGGAGGTAGCTGGTGTAGGCCGCGGTCTGTAGCAGACCGGGGATCAGCGCGTTCTGGAAGGTGAGCACCTGGCGGGCGCTGCGTTCGAGATCGGCGTAGTCGCGTTGATGGGCCTTCCAGCCGCGGGAGTGCAGGTCGCGCCAGGTCGACAGTTCGGAGTTCTGGCCGGCGAGCCGGCGGAGCTCGGCGGCGACGTCGCTCGGGGCCTCGGTGGCGGTGAGCCAACGCTCGATGAGCTCACTGTCGGCGCTGCGCTTACCGGCCTCCAGGCGGCTTACGGAGGTCTGCGAGATGTCGAGCGCGGCGGCCAGCTCGGCGCCGGTCAGCCCGGCTGCCTTTCGGACACCGCGTAGTCCGGCGCCGAGCTTCTCGCGGACGAGCAGGCCGCTCAATCAGGTCTCCAGTCGAGGTCGGTCAGCTTTGAATCGCAGGGATCTGCAGCCCGGGGGGTGGGCCGATGGGGGAGTCGACCCGCTGACGGGGGATGTCGTCGAGGTCGTACTGGGAGAGTGGGGTCGCCCGGTCTTGGAGCAGCCGGCGGATCTCGACGAACGGCGCGACGTCCTCGACTTGTTCCGCACCGAGGAAGGCGCCCTCGGCGTCGAAGAGCTGGACGAAGACCGTCTCGTCGTCGAACAGCCAGAAGTCCGGTACCCGATCCCACTCCGGCGCGAGCAGCGCTCGCTCGATCACCGCCACGTCTTCGCCCGCACGGACGTTGTCGGGGTAGGCGGCGAACTCGAAGCGGGTGTAGTCGGTGAGGGGATGACCGACGACGCGAACGCGCCCGATCCGGGCCTGCCGAGCCCGGATGTCCTCCACGGTCGCGATCCACCCGTTGTTCTCGCGGGTCTTGCGCGGCAGGACCCCACCGCGCAGGAACGTGGCGAGGCGTTCCTCTTCGCCGGTCACTGCGTAGGTGTCGCGACCTTCGTAGCGCCACGCCGTGTGTCGGAACGTCCCGTACATCTGGGCCAGAGTCGTCATGCGCGCGCCAGCTCGATCTCGATCAGGCCTTCGTTCCGCGGCAGGGAGATGCCCGGTAGCTCGGTTTCACGCCCGTCGACCAGGACCCACCCGGGGCCGTCGGGTGTGGCCGGGCCAGCCCAGGTGTCGTCGCCTTCGGCGCGGGCGTGTCGCTGCAGCACGTCGACGGACACGCGGAGGCGTCCAGCGATAGCCGTGCGATAGCCCTGCACCACCACGGTGCCCTCCTTCCGGATGTAGGTCGTCGGGCAGTTCCCGCCCTCGCAGTCGACCGTCTCCGCAACCACTCGGAACTCCATGCTGCCTCCCGAACTTGCCGAATATTCCCAGATCCCGGCATCCACGCTACCGCCGGGGGTCGGCGTGTCGGAAGGCTCTACAAGGCTCCGACGTTCCGATCTACTGCCAACGTCGGTCCTGGGAGCTGCGGGTAACGCTACCACGGCTTGCAAATTCCGGAATATTCCGCCAGTCTGACGGAGCTCGATCTTGAATTCGGGTGCTCCGGCAGGTGTCTCACCACCTGCCGGAGCGGTGGATCGCGACACCCAACCGTCATGACCAGGAGGAACGATCCGTGTCCATGTTCTCGCGCCCTCGGCGGGCGCCGTTCACCGAGTGCGGCTGGACGCCGGCGGTGGCCAGTGGATGTCTACTGGCCGTCGGCGCCACGTTGTGCCAGCTCTTCCCCACAGTGGCTGCAGTCGTGGCAATCGGCGCGATAGCTCTCATCGCCGCCGGGCTGGCAGCCCGGTTGATTGCACGCGAGCTGCGGGTCCGTGGACGGCTCGCCGCGGCCAACAGTCAACTCGCGGCTGAAGACGCCACCGCGCCCCAACGCGAGCCGAGCTCGGCGAGCGTGGCGGAGGCTGCGTGATGGCCGGTCGTACGCCGCGCATCCTGACCACGGCCGTCGCCGACGCCGAGGCTCGTGTCTCGCACGAGATCGCGGAGGAGGATCTGCTCGCAGGCACGTCACTGGGCCGGTACCGCGCACTGTGCGGGGAGACGATCTTTCCCGCCGCGCTCGGGGAGTCCGCCCGAGCGATCTGCGCAGGCTGCGCCGCCGCTCGCCTGCAGCCCGAGCTCCCGCAGATACAGGACTGCTCGCGTGCTGCTCGCCGTGGAATCGCCGGCGTCCTGCGCGAATGCGTCGGGGTCGCCCGCTGTGCCCTGCAGACCTCCGTGACCACGGCATGAACGCCGGCCGCATTCCACCGAGGAGAGCAGCCATGTCTCAGATGCCCACCGGTCCGCTTCAGGCTTGGCTCGGCGACCGGACATCTCCGGCCCGGTCCTTCGACGACTCTGCGGCCGATCGTCCGACACTCGCCCCGGTCGACACCACCCTCGAGCTCAATGACGGCGCGGCGGCGCCGACGACCGCTCCGCCCGCGGCGCCGCTGCCGCCGCTCCAGGATGCGGAGCGGGAGAAGCTCGACAAGCTGGAGCGCCGCCTGACGCTGCTGCGTGGGAAGGCAGCGCTCCAGCGGGACCCTGCCTGGCTCCATGTGCTCTCGCCGGTGGAAGCTGGACAGGAGCGCTGGGCGGCGCTCCGGATCCGTGGGATGCAGCGCCGCCAGCAGGTCGCGGCAGCCACTGCGGCGGTGCGGTTCTCCGCTCGCGAGCGCCGTGGTGATCAGGAGATCGCGCGGCTCGACCTGGCCGACCGGTTGTGGCAGCGCCGGGCGCTCGCCCGCCGCGCTCGGCTCCTCGACCCGGTATCGAAGCTGGCCTCCCAACAGCGCACAGCCCGCCAGATCGGTGCCGCGCTGTTCCTCGCCACGATCGCCAGCCTGGTCTGGACCTCCGTCGGTGTGCACGACGCCCTGGTCGGGCCCGACGGTTCGCCGCTGGCCTACCTGGTCGAGGGCTTGTTCGCCGTGCCGCTGCTGGTGCTGATGGGGCTCCGTGCCCGTGCTGCGCTGTGGGGCCGCTCCTTCCCGGCGGCAACCGCGCGCCGCAGGATCGCGTGGCTCGAGGGGGTGCTGCTGTTCTCCTCCATCGCGATCAACACCACTCCGGTCCTACCTGTCGTGGGGGAGTGGCGGTCGGTGACCACCCTGCTGGCGCATGCGGGTCCGCCTGTGCTCGTACTGGTGCTGGTGTGGCTACAGGCCACGACCAGCGCCTACTTCGCGCAGCTGCTCGCCGACGCCCACGTCGACGTCCTCGACAACGGAGGTACCCGGCTGTCCTCGGACGCCTTCAACGTGATGACGCTGGTCAAGAAGATCCAGGCCGCGCGCTCCGCCGGGGAGCTGCCGGACTGGGAGAGCACCGGGCTGCCCAGCGTCTCGGCCATCGCCCGTTACTTCACCTGCGAGAAGCGCCGTGCGCAGGAGGCGCATGACGCGCTGGAGCTGCTGAACCTGCACACCCGGTCTGAGCACGCCGTCTCCAGCGGTGAGGCTGCTCCGATGCTCGGGAAGGCCGGCTGATGGATCGTGTGAAGACTCCACCCGCCACAGCCGTGCCCTCCGGATCCCGGCGGTGGACCCGCCGGGACGGCGTGGCCGCCGCACTACTGGCGACTGCGGCGTGGGCGTTCATCCAGCCCTGGACCGTCATGGTGGTCCTTTTGCTGCTGGTGATCGCCCTGACCGGTATCTGGGGTCTGCGCCGCCACCCGACTCTGCGGCTTCGACGCCGGATCGGTGTCGACGGTTTCCTCGACCTGCACCAGTACCGGACCGCCGCCGGACGCCGCGGAGCCCGCGGGGGCACCAGCGTGGGGCGGCTGGTGTCCGGGACGGCCCTGCTGTTCGGGCGCCGGGTCTATACCCCGCATCGCCGGGGAGTGTTGGTCGTCGGCCCGCAGGGAGCGGGGAAGAGCTCGCTTCTCGTCGACCCGATCCGCCACTTCCCTGGACCCGCGTACGTCACCAGCACGAAGACCGAGCTCGCCGATCTCACCGCCGCCACCCGCGCGCTCGCCGGCCCGGTGCACGTGTTCAATCCGACCGGGCTCGGCGGGGTGGCCTCGACCCTGCGTTGGGACCCGGTCGCCGGGTGCCGGGATCCGGCCGTCGCCGACGCCCGGGCGCGGGCGCTCGTGCGTGGGGGCGGGGGCGCCACCGGCACCCAGAACGCCGACTTCTGGGCGGCCAAGGCCTCGGAGATCCTGCGCTGCTACCTGCTCACCGCGGCTCTGACCGGGCAGACGATGAGCGCCGTCATGTCCTGGGCCCTGCATCCCGACGACACCACCCCCGCGAGCACGCTGGCGCAGTGGGGGCCGCACGTGCCCGCGGGTTGGCTGGGCACGCTGCAGCAGAACCTCTCCGCCGCCCCCAACACCCGCTCCGGCTACTTCGCCGCCCTCGGCCCGGCCGTGGCGTTCATGGACAACCCGACCGTCGCCGCCTGCTGTCGCCCCGGCCCTGACGAGAGCTTCGACATCGCCGGGTTCCTCCGCGACAACGGCACCGTCTACGTCGTCGCCGGCGACTCCGACCAGCGGCTCGCGCCGCTCTTGACCGCCTTCACCGAGGCCGTGTTCGCCACGGCCAAGCAGGTCGCCGCCGCTCGCCCCGGCGGGCACCTCGACCCCCCGCTGGGGCTGTTCCTCGACGAGATCGCCAACATCACCCCCGTGCCGCTCGACAACTGGGCCGCGGACTCGCGCGGCTGGGGGATCGAGGTCTGGGCCGTGGTCCAGGACCTCGCCCAGCTGGAGACCCGGTGGGGAGCCAGCCGCGCGAAGACCATCTTCGCGAACCTGCCCACCAAGATCGTCCTGCCCGGCGTGGTATCGCGGACAGACCTCGAGCATCTCGCGTTCCTCGCCGGCACCCGCACCATCACCCAGACCAGCCGGGGTCGCAGCGACTCCGGCGACGGCCGCACCAGCCGCTCGTCGAACACCAGCACCGCGCTGGAACCGGTGATCAACGGCCCGACCATCCACGCGCTGCCCCGTTGGCACGCCTACGTCCTCGGCCTCGGTCCTAAGCCGGCGATCATCCGCTTCCGCCCCGGCTGGCGCGGCGGCCGCCAGACCCCGCTCGACCAGGTTCTCGCCCACGCCGGCCTGGGCTCCATACAGACGACGCCGGGCCCGGCACTCACCTCGGTGCCGGAAGCGGTGGAGGATGCTGCCTGATGAACGACTCCACCCCGCCCGGGCACGACTCGCAGCGCGACGGCTCCGAACCGGAGCCCGACACCGCAGCCGGTGGCCGTTCCGCCCCCGACGGTGGCCCGCTCAACCCGACCCCGAGTGCGGCCGCGGCCGCGGCGCTGCTCGAGGTCCGGCGGATGCGGGACCGGCTGACCGACCTCAGCGGAACACTCGACCGTCTGCGAGACCTGCCTGGGCGCGTGGCGGAGTACACCGAGCATCACCAGCAGCTCGCCGCGGCCGTCTCCGAGGACCTCGCCCCCGGCCTCGCCGCCCTGCGCCAGTTCACCGAGGCCGAGTTCGACCGCCAGCAGGCGCAGCTCGAAGAGGTCCTCGCCGAGCTGCGCCGCGAACGCAATTCGCCCGTCGACTGGCCCGCACTCACCGCCGAGCAGGCAGAGCAGCAGTGGCCGGTCCTGGGCCGCTGGATCGCCGAGGTCCTCGTGCCCTGGTACGAGATCACCCGCGACGAGCTCCCCGACTGCTGGCCGCTGCACCGCCCCGCCCTCGTCGAGCTGTCCTGGCTACGCAGCGCCCACGTCCAGGCGTACCTGCGTTCCTCCCCGCCCAGCGTGGCAGGGGAGTGGCACCAACGCTGGCGTCCCGGGGTCGTCGAGCGCCTGCGCACCGTCATCGACCGCAACCTCTGCGGCCCCGGGTTCCACCTCGTCGCCGAGGCCGACCGACAGGTCCCGCGCCTCCCGCCGAGTCCCGGCGGCCGGGTGCCGATGTCGCCCGGCCGTCAGCTAGCGATGGCCCAGCACTGGCAGGCCAACTACGACCACGCGTTCCAGCAGGACCTCGCATGGCGTCATCAGCGCGAAGACGGCTGACACAGAGCCGGATGCCTGCCTGGGAGTTCGGGGCGTAGCTCTCCCCACCCCACGGAGTGCACCCGTGTGGCCGGCGGTGATCCCCGGTGACCGACTCGGCTCGCGGGAAGGTCGACGACGTCGCCCACCTACCGGGGTCGCCCGCTGCTGGTTGCGTCGCCAACCGAGCACGGACCGAGTCATCCGGACGGGCGCTGTGACGCGCCGACCGGGCGCCCGACCACCTGCCGGCCGAGCCTCTCGTCACGGGGAGCCCGGTCGGGGTGTCCGAATCCGATCTGAAGCAGCCAGTGCTCGTAGCGCTCGAGCAGGATGCAGCCGATCAGGATGGCGCCGGGTACCACGAAGGCTATCCACATGAGACGGCTGTACCCGGTGGAGAACGGCAGTGTGCTAGCCGGTGTGGAACGCCAGCCGATCGTGTCGCAGTGGGACCTGCCGTGGCAGAGCGGGGTGGTCGACGGCGGCAGAGGGCCCTCTCCGCCGTGTTGGGCGAGTTCCCCTTCGATGCGCAGCTCCGTGGTCGGGAACGTCCGGCCCCAACCCGCGGCCACGCCGTGGACCAAAGGCTCGCCGCTCCGTCGCAGAGCGCGAGGTGCGTGTTCTTCGCCTGTCGCTCTTGCTGGTCGCCGTAGGGTTCGGCCCATGCCAGACCGACCCGAGCTGCTGCAGCAGCACTGCGTACGCTGCGGCGCACGCTGGGCGGGCATGGACCGTGCCCACTGCCGGACGTGCTGTCACACCTTCGATGACACGGACCTGTTTGACGCGCACCGCCGCGCGGGGACCTGCCTCGCCGGGAGCGACCTCGACCTCGTGCAGACGAAGAACGGCATCTGGGTCCGGCTACTCGAGTCCGCCTGAGGACCGAACCCGATGGCGAGCCGACACCGCCACCGCGGTAGCCGGCGAGTGCGACCCCCGGTCGGCCCCGACAGGCCGCGGCGATGGACAGGCGCCGGCGATAGGCGGGCGCGCCGCGGGGAACCGGCCCGGGTCAGCCCGCTCGTCGAGCGCCTGCCCGAGGGCTGGGCGACCCCGCGTCGGAAAGGCGGGCGGCACGCTGTCCGGCGGCGAGCACCAGCGGGTGGGCGCTTCGCCGACTTCTGGCAGCGTCAGGCCGCCGCTGGCGGCTGGCGGCTGGCGGCTGGCGGCTGGCGGCTGGCGGCTGGCGGCTCAGAATCCCTCCCGTGGAGGCCGTGTGGCCCGTCCAGCCCTGCAGCCGGTCGCATCCGACCGTTGCGTGCGTGATCCCTAGACCAGCGGGTTGCGATAATCTGCAGTGCCCGCTATAAATATGTGCGTCACCTCTGGTAAGCAGCACCACGAGAGGAGAGATCACGATGCTGCTGAACTACGAGCCCTTCACCGACGCCGCCCGACTCTTGGACAGGGTGGCGACACAGGTCGGTGTGCCAGGTGGCATGCCGATGGACATCCAGCGGCTCGACGACCACTTCGTGGCGGCGTTCGATCTGCCCGGCGTCGACCCCGGATCCATCGACGTCACCGTCGAGAGCAACGCGCTGACCGTGCGCGCCGAGCGCAGCACCCCGCACGAGGGCGGGGAATGGCTGACCCGAGAGCGTCCCCGCGGCTCGTTCGGCCGCCGCCTCATGCTCGGCCGCGACCTCGACACCGAGCGCCTCACCGCGACCTACCGCGACGGGGTCCTCACGATCACCATCCCGGTCACCGCACGGGCCAAGCCACGACGAGTCGAGATCAGCCACCCCCACACCGGCCGCACCACCCTCGCCGCGGACCCGGCGCAGGACGGGATCGAGCAGCCCGAGCTGACCTCGAGCACCTGAGCCATGCTCACGCCCGGCCGACCGGCCCGCACGCAGCGCCGAAAGGTCGAGGACCAGCAGGGGACCACCAGCACCACGGGAGGACTATGACGAGACCGGAGACCGAGAACCCTTGACCGACAACCTGCGCAGGCTGGACGACGAGGACTACCCGGCCATCTCGATGGGACAGGCCGCCGAGCTCCTCGCCGTCCAGCCTGCCTTCCTGCGTAGCCTCGACACCGCCGGGGCCCTCCACCCCCACCGCACCGACGGCGGACACCGCCGCTACTCCCGACGTCAGCTACGTACGGCGGCACGACTGCGCGAGCTCCTCGACACCGGCCACCCCCTGATCTCCGCCCAGACCATCCTCGACCTCGAGGACCGCCTCGACGACACCACTGCGGCACGGCAGCGCGCTGACGATGCCCGAGACCACGCCACCACCGAGCTCGACACCACCCGCGCCACCCTCCACACCCGCACCGAGGAGCTCGCCGCCGCGCACCACCAGATCGATGCACTCAACAGCCGCATCCGCGAGCCGCGCTGAAGCCACACCGAGCCTGCGCGACGACCAGAATGAGTCCGGCGCGGACCGGGCATAGGGTCTGTCTCGTGATCGGTGTTTCCGGCGTCGTGTTCAGTAGGTCTCGGCTCCCGGCCAGCGGTCACCGAACGTGATGGCGAAGGCGTTGATCACAGGCTTCCAGCGCATCGTCCATCGGGCACGGCCTGTCCCGGTCGGGTCCAGGCTGCGGGTCACAAGATACAGGCACTTCATCGCGGCCTGCTCTGTCGGAAAGTGGCCTCGTGCTCGGACGGCCCGCCGGTAGCGGGCGTTGAGCGATTCGATCGCGTTCGTCGAGCAGATCACCTTCCGGATCTCGACGTCGTAGTCCAGGAACGGAATGAACTCCTCCCAGGCGTTGCGCCAGAGCCGGATCATCGCCCCGTACTTCCGACCCCATTTCTTCTCGAGTTCATCCAGGGCGACGAGCGCGGCGTTCGGGCCGGGTGCCGCATAGATCAGTTTGATGTCCCGTTTGACCGCATCCCAGTCCTGGCGGCCGACCAGACGGAAAGTGTTCCGGACCAGGTGCACGACACATGTCTGGACGATGGTCTGCGGCCACACGTTCGCCACGACCTCCGGGAGGCCTTTGAGGCCGTCGCAGACCAGGAACAGCACGTCGCGCACACCGCGGTTCTTCAGGTCCACGAGCACACTCATCCAGAACTTCGCGCCCTCGCCGCCCACGCCCATCCACAGACCCAGCACGTCTTTGCAGCCGTCCACGGTGACCCCGATGGCGGCGTAGACCGGCCGGTTGGCGACCTGCCCGTCCCGGACCTTCACGTGGATGGCGTCGATGAACACTGCCGCGTACACCGCGTCGAGCGGGCGGCCGGCCCAGTCGTTCATCTCGGCGACGACTTTGTCGGTGATCCGTGAGATCGTCTCTTTCGACACCGACGCCCCGTAGATGTCGGCGAAATGCGCGGAGATCTCCCCGGTGGTCATCCCCTTCGCGTACAGCGAGAGCACGATCTCATCCACATCAGTGAGGCGCCGTTGGCGCTTCTTCACGATCTGGGGCTCGAAGGTGCTCTCCCGATCCCGCGGCACGTCGATCTCGACTTCGCCGGCCGCGTCCGAGAGCACCGTCTTCGACCGTGACCCGTTCCGCACGTTCGTGGAATCCCGTTCCGGGACCGCTTGATTCTTGGCGTGCCCGAGGTGCTCGGTCATCTCCTCGTTCAACGCGGTTTCCAGCACATTCTTCGTGAACAGCTTCAGCAAGCCATCCGGGCCGGTCAACGCCAGCCCGCGGGCCTTCGCCTCGGCCACCATCGCCGCCGCAGCGGCCTGCTCCGGGGAGAGCTCCCTCGGCGGCTTGGACTCAACCTTGCGTGGACTCACAAGATCCGATGTCATCACTCACAGTGCCCATCCCGCCGGAACCCAGCCCGGCGTGTCGGGCCGAAAACACCGATCTTGAAACAGTCCCCGGGCATACAGAGAGCTATCGGCGTCCGACGGACCGGCGTCCGGAACCTCGCCGCCCTCGGAGGTCTGGGAGGTGTGGCAGGTCGATCAGTAGAAGTCCTGCCCAGCCCCTGTGCGGGGGCTCTGCTGGGCGCTCAGGGATCGTGCTCGATTCCGAGTTCCCGGCTGGGTCCTTCGATCTGTAGGGCGCGCTCGTGTTGGGCTGCTACTTCGAGTGTCGCGGTGGTGCGTTGTAGTTCGGGGTGGTCCAGGGTCGGGCCGAGGTAACGCCACGATCCCAGGTCTGGGGCGGCGACTTGCTGTGTGAGCCGTTCGGCGAGGGTCGCCATCTCCACTGGCCCGATCCCACCGGGCACGGGGGTGATCGCGCGGGGGAGGTGGGTGGCGCTGGGGTGCACGTCACCGATCACCCCGGAAGGGTGGGGGACGAATCCAGAGTCGATGACGAGTAAGTGCTCGCGGTGCAGGTGTTCTGCGGTGAGCAGGCCGCCGCGGCCGGTAGTGGAGATGACGACGTCGACGTCGCGTGCCTGACGCAGGTCGTCGCCTTGGTCGAGTTCGAGGGGGTGGTGGCCGGCCCGGCGCAGGAGGGTGGCCACTCCGGAGCCGACGAAGCCTCGGCTTCCGATGACGGCGCTCGTGGCTCCGTGTTCGAGGTAGGGAGCGGCGATGCGGGTGATGCCGTCCGCGGTCGCGCACGCCAGACGTGGGGAGTTGCTGCTCAGGGCGTCGATGTCCTTGTCGGGGGCGATGTGGTCCAGCAGCGGGACGAGGTGCCGCGGGGGCGGGGTCTGGACGATGACCGCCGCGATCTCCGGCGTCTCGTTGGCCTCGGTCAGCTGCTCGTCGAGTTCGGCCCACTCGGTGTCAGGGCCGAGGATCCGGATGTCCGCGCTCACGCCGAGCTGCTCGAAGGTGCGTTGTTTCTGCTCGGCGGAGACCTGGGAGGCGGCCATGCGGAGGGCCCAGTCGTCGGGGGCGCCGGATGCGGAGTCGAAGCGAAGGACGAGCGCGCGAGTGTGCTGGTCGGTGACGATCTGGCGGTAGGGCTGGTATGCCTGGACGACCTCGCGCAGAATAGCGCGGCCGGGTACGCGGTACTGCTCTGTGCTCATCCAGCCGCTCGTCCTTGAGGTGCTCAGCGAGCCGGAGGCCGCGGACCGGGCATCGGGGCGCTGTCCCAGGTCCACTGGCTCAGCAGGGCGTCCACGGGTTCGAGCTGGAGCAGGGCGCTGTACTCGGTGAGCTGGTGGGTGCTGAGCAGGTGGTGGTCGGTGGGCGTGGGGTCGAGGTAGTGCTCGCCGTCCCAGCGCAGGTCGATTTTCGTCAGTGTCTCGGGACCGGAGGGGTCGTAGCTGGAGAACTCGCCGTGGTGGGCGTACCAGACCACCGCCTGTGGGGGCACCGCGGCGGGGATCAGCTGTCGCAGCGCGGTGTTGGCCAGGGCGGCGAAGTCCGAGCCGATCTCGTGGCCCCGCGGGTTGTCGCGCAGCTCGCTGGCCACCACCGCTGTCGCCAGACCGGTGTCGGTGCGGATGGTGCGCAGCCGGACGAGGGTGCGGGCTCGGCCGCCGCGGCGGTGAGACCAGCTCAGCAGGGCGGTCGCAGCGGCGACGATCGGCGCGTGTGCGCTCGTCATCGGTGGCCTCCCGTCCTGGTCCCGGTACCGGTACCGGTACCGGCCCGAGTGTCGATCACTGCGGCTTCTGCGGGTGGACAGTAGCGGGCCAGGAACTCCAGCAGGGCCGTGTCGGCGTGCGGGCGGGCGATCAGCTGCAGCCCGACCGGTGTGCCGTCGCGGGTGAACCCGGCGGGGATGGAGGCGGCGGGGTGCCCGGTCAGGTTGAACGCCCAGGTCAGCGCGACGCTCAGATGCTCTCCCGGGCCGCCGTGGCCGTGCGGGCGCCCGGGCGTGGTGGGAGTGAGCAGCAAGTCGACGTCGGTGAACAGGTCGTCGAGCTTGGCCCGGTTCCGCGCGGTGTGCGCGTCACCCGCAGCGAGCTCCGCCGCCGAGGCGCCGGGGTCGCGGGCGGTGGTCCACGCGCGCTGTGGGTCGCTCAGCCACGGCCCTGCCGTCCCGTGCAGTAGGACGGGAAGGGCTCGGGCTCTGGCGTGCGCGATCGCGACGACCTCGTCGTCAAGCCAGGGCTCGGCGTAGCCGAGGTCGACCGACCACGCGGCGGTCCTGATCGGGTCCGCGGCCGGGAGCGGGTCGAGCGCCGCGGCGGCCCAGGCGCGCAGGAGGGCGGGGTCGCGGGACAGGGCACCCGGCACCGCCGGGGCTCGGCCGGGTCCTGAGGTGGGCTTGTATCCGTAGATGCCGCACCAGGCCGCGGGGATGCGCAACGAGCCGGCCCCGTCGCTGCCGGTGGCCAGGTCGACGATCCCCGCCGCCACGGCGGCAGCGGATCCTGCGGAGGAACCGCCGGGAGACAGGTCGGGCCGCCACGGGTTCCGAGTCGGGCCGCGGTCGGTGTACCCCCAGGTCTGATACCCCGCCCCGCGCGGCACGGAGGTGCCTCCGATCGGTACAGCACCGGCTCGCTGCAGACGGCGGGCCAGTGGGTTGCTCAGACCGCGGGCACCCTTCACTGCGATCGGCATCCCCGCCAGGCTGCCGTGCACATCCGCCCCGTACGCGACGTCGCGCGGAGCGATGTCGGTGACGAAAGCGCGTAGCCACGGGTCGATGCGGTGGGCGT